>DAOWER010000158.1 GCA_030638405.1 Candidatus Eiseniibacteriota bacterium
CCCGGGGGCGTTCGAGGATGAGTCGGTTTGGCCGGGGACGACGTTCTGGTACGAACTCAGGGCAGAGATGGCCGACGGCGGCACCGAGGTGGTCGGGCCCTGGCTCGTCAGCGAGACGACCGAAGGGCTCTTTCGGTTGGCGCTCCACTCGCCCTTCCCGAACCCGGCGCACGGCGCCGCGACACTTGTCTTCGACCTGCCGGATGACGGTGGACACGTGAGCCTCGCGGTTCACACTGTGCGCGGGCAGCTTGTGAGGACTCTCGTCAGGGGATCCGTCGAGCGCGGACGGCACACTGCGGTTTGGGACGGGGCAGACGAGACCGGTGAGCCCGTGGCTGCCGGTGTCTACTTCATCCGGCTTGCTGCCAATGGATCGACGAGGACCGAGAAGCTCCTGATGATGCGGGGCCGCGGTTGACGCCGCCCCCGTGACCCGCGAGATCTCTGACAGCACGTGGGGCATCGATGTGTGCCCGGAGGACACGCCAGTCCTCCGGGCCTTTTCTTGCCACGCGTCCTGAACAGCGCCTCATAGAAAGATCCACTTCCCTTAAACCCGCGAGGCCATCCGAGAGTCAAAGGTCTTGAGAGCGCTGGAAATCCTGCGACCGGATTCGAAGGAGTGAGAGCAATGAGTTTCAGCAGACGGATGATCAAGAAGAGACGGCGCCTGGCGGAGTTCAGACTTGTCACGTGTCTCTTCTGCAGAGGCGACTGGACGACCACGCATACCGTGTGGCGGTCGCCCGAGCACTGCACGGTGCGGCCACCCCTCCGCGCCGGACGTTGCAGCGACCTCGCTTCAATCCCCACACAGCAGTCCACACGCATTGAGCCTGCCCTTCGGGGCGGGCTCAGTGCGTACGGGCCCCGCACCAGACAGGGGCTTGACACTTGTGGTACAATAGGTACGTGATCCCCTGACTTCAAGGGACAACGGCCCCCGCCACGTGACACGTGGGGCCGGTGGGAGTGAACCGATGCAGCGCGCGGTCGTGGTGTGAGGCCACGCCGCTCGCCGGAGGTACAACGATGAGGCGGCTGGCATCGGCAGCGCTCGCAGTCGCGCTGGCACTGGCGCCGACAGCCGCTGTCCAGGCGGCTGAGTCCGCCGCTCCTCCTCCCGAAGACGGCGGACGACCCGAATTCCATACCCTGACCATCACCATTCTCGACGGGCAGACCGAAGAGCAGCTGTCCGCCCGATGCACTGTCGTGGACGTCGGCGGGCAACCCGTCTATCCATTCCCGGCGGCCAGCGGCTTCTACCACGCTCCCTACGGTGACTCGCCGGCGTACTTCTACTCCGGAGGGCAGTCGATTCTCTTTGTGCCCGCGGGGCCGACCGAGGTAACGGTGGCGCGGGGATTCGAGTACAGGACGGTCGTCGATACGGTGGGGGTTGCGGGCGACACGACGGTCACCTTCCACATCGACAGATGGATCGACATGAACGGTCTGGGTTTCTACTCGGGCGACTGCCACACGCACGCCGCCCACTCGGGCGGCATCTACACGGTTGAGCCCGACGACGCCTTGTTCATGGCTCAGGCCGAGGGCCTCAACGTTATCAACTGTCTTGATATTGAGTACTTCTTCACGGGCGGCCCGGACCCGTGCAGCACCCCGGACTGCATCGTCTACATGACCGAGGAGCACAGGAGCAACGTCTACGGTCACTCGGGCCTGCTCGGGTTGAGCACGCTGGTCATGCCGGCGTTCACCACGTGGTGGCCGCTCCTGATGGATGTCGCCGACGAGGTCCACGCGCAACCGGGCGCCGCCATCATCTGCGCCCACCCCGTCACCACCGACGACTTCTTCGACATCGAATCGGTCTCGGGCAAGATGCTCGCGAGGGAGCTCCCGATCGATGTCATCAAGTACAAGATCGACGGGTACGAGCTGCTCTCGAACTACGCCAGCAGCCACCGGCGGACGCTGCAGATGTGGTACAGGATCCTGAACTGCGGGTTCCGGCTGCCGGCGTGCGCCGGGACAGACGCCGAGATGAGCGCGGCGTTCGGCAAGCCGCCGGGCTCCTATCGCGTCTACGTCCAGATCGACGGGGAGTTCACCTACGACTCGTGGCTCTCGAACCTGGTGGCCGGGCGGACGTTCGTCACCAACGGCCCTCTCTTCACCGAGCTGGAGGTGCGGAACTTCGCCCTCGGCGACAGCGTCGATCTCGCCACTCAGGGCCTCACGTACCTCGACGGGCACGTCAGGGTCGAGTGTGAGACCCCGCTGCGCCGCGTCGACATACTCTGCAACGGCCGGGTCGACCAGACCTTCCTTGCGGAGGAGGGGCAGTGCGTCATCGACACGTCGTTCATCGTCACGGTCGACGAGAGCTCCTGGATCGCCGTGAGGGCTTCCGGGCCCAAGGCCAACATGGCGACGGTCGGTGACAGCCTCTTCGCGCACTCCGGACCGATCTACTTCTCTCTCAACGGGGCGCGCATACTGGAGACGGAGTCCGCTCAGGAGTTGGTCGAGTGGGTGGGAAATTTCGAGAGGCTCGCCATCGCGAAGGGGGAGTGGAGCGATCCCGGTCAGTCCCTGAGTCTCTTCGAGGAGATCGACGCCGCCCGCGCCTTCTACTCGGCGCTCGCGAGCGGGGCCGCCACCGGCGTTGAAGGAGAGCAGTCGGCGGAACCCGCGGCGGCAGTGGTCCGGCTCGAGCCGGCGCGCCCCAACCCCTTCGAGTCGGACTCGGCTCTGTGGTTCTCGATACCGGCCGAGGGGCACGTGCGCCTGAGCGTCTATGATCCGTCCGGCCGCCTGGTGCGGGCGCTCATCGACGACAGGTTTCCCGCGGGCAGACACGCCACCTCGTGGGACGGGGTCTCGTCGAGCGGATGCCCCTGCGGTTCCGGCGTGTATCTGTGCAGGCTCGAATCAGGCGTCGATGTGGTCACGCGGAAGCTGGTCCTCATGCGCTGACTCGCGCCGTCTCAGGTTCCTTCTCTGGCAAGCGGCCTTCCCTGCCACTCCATGATTGACGGTCCAGACCGTCCCACGGGCAGTTTCTTGACTGGCCGGGCTGGTTGTGATATAATGAGCATTGGATTGCATAGCTCTACACCAACCGACGAAGGGGAGGTCGCGTGAGGAGTCGAACGCGTCTTATCGGCCTGCTGGCGGCGACGCTCATCTGTGCGTTGCTGCCATGGTCCGCGGAGACCAGCGCATATGAGTACGTCGAGGACTTCATGTCACTCGAGTACTGCGATGTAGTGGAGACGAAGGCGTTCTGGGACACGACGGAGGGGACGGTCCGGCTGCACATGCGCCAGCCCCAGATCGTTGGTGACTACCTGACGTCGGGTCCCGCCACCGGTGTCCTCATAGACGGTGACTATGCCTACGTCGCCGCCGGCGACATCGGGGGCCTGCAGATCCTGGATATCACCGACCCGACGAATCCGGGATTGGTCGGGAGTTGCCTGACGGGCGGGTCGCCGACCGCGGCTGCTCTTTGGGGAGACTACTTGTTCATCGCGAACGGCGTAGCGGGCCTGGCCGTCGTCGATATCACCGACCCCACTGTTCCCGCAGTGGTCGGAACGACCTCCACGTTTCGGATCGCCCTCGACGTCGCCGTCTCCGGGAACTACGCGTTCATCGCGGACGGGTCGGGAGGGCTTCAGGTGGCTGATGTGAGTGTACCATCGTCCCCTGTCATCGTGGCGTTCTGTGAGGTGGGGAACGAGGCCACGAGCGTGTGTCCCGAGGGTAACACCCTGTACGTCACTGACAGGCTCAACGGGCTTGTTACCGTCGACATCAGCGACCCGCTCAATCCGACCTACATGGGCTCGATCGCCACCGCCGGAGACGCCTACGACGTCGACGTCCAGGGCAACCTGGCTTACGTGGTCAGTTCCTACACCGGCTGGCCACCCCCGAACAGATCGTACGTGGAGGTGATCGACGTCACCGATCTCACGAACCCGGTGCTTCTTGGTACACACGAGTCGCCCAGTCTGGGTTTCGGGATAGAAGTCGAGGGCGAGTACGCCTACGTCGCCGATACCACCATAGGCCTGCGAGTGATGGTCATCAGCGACCCGACCGATCCCCGACCCCTGTCGACCACCGACACGCCCGACTGGGCCATGGCGGTGGCCGTCTCGGGTGACCACGCGTTCGTCGCCGACGCCTGCAGCGGCCTTCAGGTGATCGACGTCTCGATTCCGCTCCCTCTGGCGACCCTCGCGACGCTGGACACGCCCGGCGACGCATTTGGGATCGCTCTCGATGGTCGCTTCGTCTATCTCGGCGATAGAACAGAGGGCATGCAGGTGATAGACGTGTCTGACCCGCACGCCCCGTCCATCATCGGAACCTACGATACATCGTCCCGGGTGTACGGTCTCGACGTCGCCGGGAATGAGGCCTACCTCGCCGACGGAGGCGCCGGACTGACCGTTCTGGATGTGAGGGACCCGGCGAATCCAACTCTGCTTGGCGCCTACAACACGACGGGCTTCGGCTACGACGTCCTCGTCGATGGCGACTTCGCCTACGTCGCGGACGGCACGTCCGGTCTTCAGGTGATCGACATCAGCGACCCCGCCAACCCGTCCCTCGTCGGGACGTGTAACACGCCTGGGACGGCCTACTCCGTCGCTGTCACGGGCGACTACGTGTACGTCGCGGACAGGCTTGCCGGGCTTCAGGTGATCGATGTCAGCGTTCCTTCCGCTCCCTTCATCGCCGGCGCGATCACAGTGCCGTCGGACGCGAGGGGAGTGGCCATTGCGGGCGACTACGCGCTCGTTGCGGATGTCGGAACGGGACTTCTCTCCATCAGGATCGCCGACCCGACGGCGCCCGTCTACATGGGCGGATGCGGCGTCGCGGACGGCGGCTACGACGTCGTCATCGATGGCGACTACGCCTACATGACCACCGGGTTCTGGGGCTTCCATGTCCTCGACATCAGCGACCCGACCACGCCTGTTCCGTTCGCTGACATCGAGACGGCCGGGTGGTCGTACGGGCTGGCGGTCGCCGGAGACTACGCCTACGTCGCCGACCACGACGGCGGCTTCGTCGTACTCGAGCACAAACACCGCCGGTTCGATCTTGAGAACAACACCGTGGTCTCCAAGGTCATCGACGATTCGGACATCGACATTATCAGCGCCAGGCTCACGACCGTGCAGACGGACAACATCGCGTGGAAGCTGAGCGCTGACGGGGGCGCGCACTGGGACCTGGTCGGGGCGGACGGCTCCATGCACGAGTTTGCGTACCCGGGCACGCTGCTCATGTGGCGGGCCGCTCACTACTACAGCACCGGGCAGGTGAACCCGGCGTGCACCTGGATGCAGATCGAGTACTTCAAGAGCGAGACCGGCATAGACGACGACCTGCCGACGTCACTGGCGCTCAGGCAGAACGCTCCGAACCCGTTCAGCGGTGGAACCACCGTCAGGTACGACATCCCGCGGGATGGTCTGACTGCGAAGATCGAGATCTTCGACGTGAGCGGCAGGCGCGTGCGCGTGCTTGTCGACGGCCCGCAGAGCGCGGGCGCGAAGAGCGTCGCGTGGGACGGGAGGGACGAGCGAGGCCTGACCGTTGCCTCGGGCGTCTACTACTGCCGCATGGCGGCTGCGGACTACGACAGGTCCATCAAGCTTCTTCTCGTGCGCTAGCACGGGAGTAGTTCCTGAGGGGGGACTGACCGGGCTCTGCCGGCTACGTCGGCCGAGCCCTCCTGCTTCCTCGCTCGCCTGAGCTGTCAGGTGGGCGGAAGGAGGCGCTCTGCAACGATCCAGGACAGAACAAGTGCTGCTCACCGCCGTGATCATTGCCTTCGTGGTGGGCGTGCCGACCGCGATGGCCGATCTCTCGCTCGGTGCCGGGGAGTTGGTGCGGGCCGGCGGCGCCGACATCGCCGTACCCGGCTACTCGGTTCCCTCGTTCACCCACTGGGACGACGACGGTCTGCTGGACCTCGTCGTGGGAGAGGGGAGCGGGACCTATGCGGGCAGGGTCCGGGTCTACCTGAACACCGGGACCCACTTCCAGCCGCAGTTCTCCGTCTACAGCTACGTTCAGTCGGACAGCGCCGACCTCGTGCTTCCGGGCGGCGGGTGACTGGGCGTCTTTCCGCGCGTCGTCTACTGGGATGGCGATTCGCGGAAGGACCTGCTCGTCGGGCAGGCTGATGGGAGAATCAGGCTCTACGTGAACACCAACATGGACGACGAACCGCTGTTCGACTTGGGCACGATCCTGCAAGTCGGTGAGCCGGGTTCCAAGACAGACATCGACGTCGGCGAGAGAGCGACCCCGATCGCCGTCGACTGGAACAACGATGGGAAGAAGGACCTGGTAGTTGGCGACAAGGTCGGCAAGGTCCGCGTCTTCATCAACGAAGGCCTGGACGTGGCGCCCGATTTTCGGACCTCGCAGTTCCTCCAAAGCAATGGCGCCGACCTCGTCGTGTTCGGAGCGCGATCGAGCCCCTGCGTCGCGGATCTCGACGACGACGGACGCAAGGACCTTCTCACCGGCAACACCGACGGCCAGCTGCTCTTCTACGCGAACACCGGCGCCGATGAGTATCCCAGCTTCTCGGGATACGAACTGGTCACGGCCGACGGTGTCGCTATCGATCTTGAGGCGACGAGGTCGCGCCCCTTCGTGTGCGACTGGACCGGAGACGGTTCGACGGACGTGCTCATCGGAGCCAGCGACGGTCTCGTCCGCCTGTATCAGGGCGTTGGACACATGGTCGGTGTCGATTCGGGCGGGGTTCCCGTGCTCGCAGCTCGGCTCGGCGCCGCCCATCCCAACCCGTTCAATCCGCGAGTGGACATCCCCTTCGAGTTGGCCGCGGACGACCATGTTCGGATCTCCGTCTACGACACGTCCGGCCGCCTCGTAGCCGTCCTCGTGAACGACGCACGTCCCGCCGGCGAACACCTTGTGACGTGGCACGGCGCCGACGGAAGCGGCAGAAGAGTGCCGTCGGGAGTCTATCTGGTGCGCCTCGAATCATCCGCCTCGACTGACTCCGGGAAGCTCGTTCTCCTGCGCTGACGGCGCAGCCCGACATCCAGACCCTCTCTCATCTCTCGCTGACCGCGCGCGCCCGCGTGTGGTAGACTCTCCAAACACACAAGAGCCGACAACCATGCAGTTCTCCATGGGAGGACGGAACTATGCTCGCGTTCAACACGGGAGTGGTGCTCATGACAGCCGCGCTTCTCACACTGGCCGGAGGTGCGGTGGCGGACGAGGTGACCTTCTCGTTCGTGCCGCCGGACGGCTGGCAGGTCGAAGGCGTATCGGTTCGCGGCAGCTTCAACGAGTGGGGCGAGACGCCCATGGAACAGGGCGACGACGGAACGTGGTCCGTCGGGGTCGAGCTTGAGCCGGGGGAGTACGAGTACAAGTTCTTCATCAACGGGGAGTGGCCCCAGGACATGGAGACCTGGCTCGACGGATTTCCCGTCGACGAGACGACCGACGGCTACAACGACGACGGGCACGGCGGGCAGAACGCGGTTCGCGTCGTCGGTGGGACGGGCGGTGCGGCGGACGCGGTCGCCGAGGAGACGTTCGCGCCGGCGCCTGAGCTTCAGGACGGCTTCGCGCGCATACACTACCACCGCCCGAGGCGCGGATACGCTGGGTGGGGGCTTCACGTGTGGGGAGACGCGAACGAGTCCGTCGAGTGGACATCGCCGCTACCGCCGAGCGGGCGCGACGAGTACGGCCTCTACTGGGACCTCGGTCTCAAGGACGGCGCGGAGAGCGTAGGCTTCATCGTGCACAAGGGTGACACGAAGGACCCCGGGCCGGACATGTTCCTCGTTCTGGAGCGGCATGGGAACCAGGTGTGGATCGTATCGGAGGACCCATCCATCATGACCACGCCACCTGACGTGGCCGCTCTCGCACTCGGCGACATATCGAAGCAGCGCGCCTACTGGGCAGACGCTACAACGCTGGCGATGCGCGCGAGGAAGGTTGAGGGCAACGTCTACCGGCTCCACTCGAGCCCCACGGCGGTGCTCGAACTCACGACCGACGGGGTCGTCGGCGGGCACGACGTGGTCCTGACGCTGGACCCGGCAGGCCTGGCCGAGGTGGTCACGGAGAAGTTCCCGCATCTCAAGGGCTACGTGGCTCTCACCGTTCCGGAAGAGGACCGCGACAGCATTCCGGCGCTCCTCAAGGGGCGGCTTGCCGTCTCGGTGACTGACGCCGACGGGAGACTGGTCGACGCCACCGGCGTGCAGATACCCGGCGTTCTCGACGACCTCTTCGCCTACGACGGCCCGCTGGGGGTCACGTGGGGCGGCGGCGTCCCGACCGTCACGGTCTGGGCTCCGACTGCGCGCGCGGTGACGCTGCATCTCTTCGACGGTCCGGGTGACCCCGAGCCTTCGGCCGTGGTACCGATGGGCGAGACCGCGGGTGTCTGGAGCGCCGAGGGCTCGCTGGAATGGAAGAACAAGTTCTACGTGTATGAGGTCGAGGTCTTCATGCCTCAGACAGGCGCCATCGAGCACAACACCGTGACCGATCCGTATTCGCGCAGCCTCTCCACAAACAGCCGAAGGAGCCAGATCGTCGACCTCGCGGACCCGGCGCTCATGCCGGACGGGTGGACCGAACTCTCGAAACCAGCATTGGAGGCGCCGGAGGACATAGTTCTCTATGAGCTTCACGTCCGCGACTTCAGCGCGAGCGACCCGACGTGCCCGAGCGAGTTCGTGGGCACCTACAAGGCGTTCACGGTCGACTCGAACGGCACGCGCCACCTCTCAGCGCTCGCAGAGGCCGGGCTGACGCACGTGCACCTGCTGCCGACGTTCGACATCGCGTCCGTCGACGAGGACAAGTCGACGTGGCTGGGTACCGGCGACCTCTCGCAGTACCCAGCGGACTCCGACAGGCAGCAGGCGGCCGTCTCGGCCATCAACGGGCAGGACCCCTACAACTGGGGCTACGACCCGTACCACTATGGCGTACCCGAGGGCAGCTACTCGACAGACCCGGACGGCTCGAAGCGCATCCTCGAGTTCCGGGAGATGGTGCAGGACCTGTCGGGCATGGGCCTCCGCGTCGTCATGGATGTCGTCTACAACCACACGCACGCGAGCGGCGTGGCGGACAAGTCAGTTCTGGACAAGGTCGTCCCCGGCTACTACCACCGGCTGAACCGCGACGGCTTCGTCGAGACGAGCACGTGCTGCAAGAACACGGCGACCGAGCACTACATGATGGAGCGGCTCATGATCGACGACCTCGTCCACTGGGCAACCGACTACAAGGTCGACGGCTTCCGCTTCGACCTCATGGGCCATCACATGGTGGCGAACATGGAGGGTGCGCGCGACGCGCTGCACGCGCTCAGGCCCTCGACCGACGGGGTTGACGGAGGGTCCATCTACCTCTATGGCGAGGGCTGGGATTTCGGCGAGGTGCAGGGCGGCAAGCGCGGCGTGAACGCGACGCAGCACAACGTGGCGGGGACGGGCATCGGCAGCTTCAACGACCGCATCCGCGATGCCATCCGCGGGGGCGGCGCGTTCAGCGATCGGCGGGAGCAGGGCTTCGTCACGGGCATGTTCACCGATCCGAACGGCTACAACCAGGGCACCGGCCCGGACGAGGGCACGCTCCTCAATCAGGCGGACAGGATCCGGATAGGCATGGCGGGCAACTTGAAAAGCTACCGCTTCGTCGACCACACCGGGCGCGAGATGCGGGGCGGCATGTTCGAGAGCGTCGGCTACGCCGACCGGCCCCGCGAGGCCGTCAACTACTGCTCCGCGCACGACAACGAGACCTTCTTCGACAAGATACAGTATGCGGCCGCACCGTCGGCGACGCTGGACGACCGGGTCCGGATGCAGAAGCTCGGCCTTTCGATCGTGGCTCTCGGACAGGGCATCCCGTTCTTCCACGCCGGGTCCGACATGCTCCGCTCGAAGTCCATGGAGGCCGACAGCTACAACGCCGGCGACTGGTTCAACAAGCTCGACTGGAGCTACCAGTCGAACAACTACGCGGTCGGCCTTCCTTCCGCCGAGAAGAACTACGACCGCTGGAGCATCATTCGTCCGCTGCTGGCACGGGAGGACATCCGGCCGGGCCGGGAGGAGATCCTGGCCACGGTGCACCACTTCCGTGAGATGCTGAGGATAAGGAAGAGCTCGCCGCTCTTCCGGCTGCGTACGGCCGAGG
>DAOWER010000245.1 GCA_030638405.1 Candidatus Eiseniibacteriota bacterium
GGTCTCGGCCCCCGAGAAGAAGGCGGACATGATGAATCCGAAAGCTATGAGCAGGATGACTGGCACGGTCTACTGATCCTCCGGCTCTTCGGGCTCGCCGTCGTCGACTCTCACGACCCGCACGCTCGTGATCCGCTGCTCAACCACGGACTCGATCGTGAACTCGGCACCGTCGCGCTCGATCTTCTCCCCCTCGGACGGAATGCGCCCGAAGGCATCCATCAGGTATCCACCCAGCGTCTCTACGCTTTCTCCCTCGAACGTGAGCTCCATGCTCTCGGCGAGTTCGTCCAGCCGGACCATGCCGTCGGCAATGAGTGTGCTTCTGTCGATTATGGTCAGGAGCGGCTCTTCCTGATCGTGCTCGTCGCGTATCTCGCCGACTATCTCCTCGATCAGGTCCTCGAGCGTCACGAGCCCGGCCGTCCCGCCGTACTCGTCGACGACGACCGCGATGTGCGTGCGCCTGCGCTGCAGCTCCCGCAGGAGCTCTCCGGCGTTCTTGCTCTCGGGCGTGAAGAGCGGTGGACGGAGGATGTCGGTGATGGGTCGATTGCGGTCGGTCTCCGTGTCAAACTTCAGAAGGTCCTTCGCGTAGAGGATCCCGACGATGTGGTCGATGTCTCCTTCGTAGACGGGCACACGGGAGAAACCCAGCTTCTTCACGCCGTCGGTGGCCACGCCGACCGTCACCGTGTTGTCGAAGCACTCCATGTCGACGCGCGGGACCATAAGCTCTCTGACGACCGTATCGCCGAACTCCATCACGCTGTCGATCATGTCGCGCTCGTCTTCCTCGAGAGTTCCGCGCTCCTCGCTCAGAGCGACGATGGTGCGGAGTTCCTCGGCGGTGACGAACGGGCGTTCCTCGCCCGCCGCACCTCCGCCGAGTTTTCCGGCCAGCGCATACAGAGCGCTGACGACCGGACTCAGCACGTTCATGACGACGGTCAGAAGACCTGAGTTTCTGCGGGCGACGTCGACGTTTCGCTGCATCGCGTACATCTTGGGCGCGACCTCACCGAGGACCAGGATCACGAACGTGACCACACCCACCTCGAGAGCGATGGTCAGTCCCTCCGGGTAGTGGTGGGCGCGGCTCAGCGCCAGCGCCGCGAGCGCTCCGAGAGAACCGGCGGCGACGTTGACGAGCGTGTTCCCGACCAGGATGGCTATGAGGAGCTTCTCCGGCTTCTCCATCAGCCGCCGAACGCGGCTCTTGGGCGGCATCTCACCGAGGTCGAGCTTCGAGAGGGAAAAGAAGGCCGTCTCGGAGCCCGAGAAGAGGCCCGAGAAGTAGAGGAGTGCCGCGAATCCGATGCCGGCTGGGACTAGATAGGTCATCGTGTGTTCTTCGAAAGGGTCCGGAGGTACCTGTTCTCCAGGTTCCTCATCTTCGTGCGGGAGCGTGTGGTCTCGTGGTCGTGCCCCAGGAGATGCAGCACGCCGTGAGCCACGAGCTTGAAAATCTCGCGCTCGGGCGTTCGCCTGTAGCGCCGCGCCTGCGCAATCGCTCTGTCAGTTGAGATGACGACGTCACCGAGTATCCGCTCGAGTTCGTCCGGGTCTCCATCGACATCGGGGGGATCACCGTCGCGCATGGCGAAGGCCAGCACGTCGGTCGTGCGGTCGACGTCGCGGTACGCGGCGTTGAGCTCCCTGACGAAGCTGTCGCGCGCGAACACTACGGTGAGGTCAGTGTCGCCTGCTCCGTGATCGTCCAGGATGAGGCCGACCAGGCGCCTGACGCCGGGCGTGTCTATCTTGAGCGCCCGCTGCCTGTTGTCTACTCTAAGCGACATCCCCACCCCCGGCCGGTTCCTTCCCGTCCGGTTCCTTCCCGCTCTGTTCCTTCCCGGCCGGATCTCTCTGAGCAGCGGCGCCCTCGTTGCCCGGACGTTCGTGCGGTCCGACATCGCCCGGCGCCGAGTCGCCCTTCCCGTCCGCACCGTTCTCCGGAGATCCGCCGTTGTTCTGGTCGGGGTATCGCACGCGCTGGTGATACATTCCCGCGAGCACGCGGAAGAAGGCCTCTCGTATCTTGCGCAGGTCGGAAAGCGTCAGCTCAGCGTCGTCCAGCTGGTGATCGTGCCACCGCTTCTCGATGATCTCTTCGATCTCCGCCTCTATTCGCTTGGTGGTGATCGATTCGCCAATCGACCGGACGCGCGCCTCGATCGTATCGGCCAGCGCGATGATGGCCGACTCCTTGCTGCGCGGTCTGGGTCCGGGGTAGCTGTAGTCACCCCTGCCGATCTCGTCCGGGTTCTCCGCGTCTTCCAGCGCCCTGTTGTAGAAGTACTCCATCACGCTGGTCCCGTGATGCTCACGGATGATGTCGACCAGCGGCTCCGGCAGTCCTTCTTTCTCGGCGAGCTCGACGCCATCCTTCACGTGTGCGCGGATGACCAGACTCGAGACCTTCGGCTTAAGACCGGTGTGTTTGCTGTCGTCCGGCTCGAGGCCCTGTTGGTTTTCGACGAAGTAGCCCGGCGCGACCAGTTTGCCTATGTCGTGGTAGTAGGACGCCACCCGGGCCAGAAGCCCGTTGGCACCGATGGCCTTCGCCGCCGCCTCTGAGAGGTTGCCCACCACGATGCTGTGATGGTAGGTCCCCGGAGACGACATGGCCATCTTCCGGAGCAGCGGCTTGTTCATGTCTGCCAGCTCGAGAAGCGTTATGTCGGTCGTCACCCTGAACCCGCGCTCGAAGAGAGGCAGCGTCACGATGACGATCCCCATGCTCACGATGGCGTTCAGCCCGCCCCACCCGCACCGGCTCAGCGTCGAGATGCCGACGTCGACGTTCCAGATGTCAGCCACGAAGATGGCCAGGGCGTAAGTCACGACGACCCTGATTCCGGAGAGATAGAAGTCCTCGCGGTGCCTCACGCGCCTCACCGAGTGAGCGGCGACGATGCCCGCAACCAGAGAGACGAGCATGAAGGGGAAGCCGAAGCCGGTGTATATGCCGGCCAGGAGCACGGTGACGACGGTCGAGATAACGGCCACCTCGAAGTCGAAGAGCATCGATGCCAGCATGGCGAGAACCGCGATCGGCACCAGATACTCCGACGCCCCCGGCATCCCGCGCACCGTTGCGGCGCCGGCCATCACGAGGACCACGAGCACCATGAAGAGCATCCTGTAGCGCGCGTCGAGAAGCATCCCCGCCCGCCTTACGCTCAGGTAGAGCACGAGCGAGCCCAGCAGCAAGAGCGCCACCAGGATCCTGCCGACCGACGGGAAGAACCGGATGGGCCCGGTCTCAAGCTGGAGGAGATCGCCGCGCGTGATGCCCATCGATCTCACGATGGCCACGTGTTCTTCAGTTATCCTCTGGCCACGGTGGAGTATGATCTCGTCCTTCTTGAAGTCTTGTCCGGTCTGCTCGCTGACGGCGTCACGAGCTTCCTGCCGTCTGCGTTCCGTCTCGCCCGAGTCGAAGCCGATGTTGCCCCGGATGAACGGCGAGACTATCTCACGCACGGCCTGCGCCCGTGTTCGGTCCTCCAACGCAAGCGCCGCCTCGCCCAGCACGACCTCCTCGATGCCATCGCGCCGCAGAAGGTCACGGATTCGCACCAAGCTCTCCGCATCACCCCTGATCAGCATGACGGTCTGCTCGGCTGACGGAAGAACCCCGCGGGCGCTCAGTATCCCGGTTTCATAGAGCGCTTTCAGAATCTCGCGGGCGCTGTCCTCGACGCCGACCGCGGCGGCGGGGTCAGCGAGTATCTGTCGGGTCGTCTCTGACAGAGCGACTCCGAGCTGACCCAGCATGTCTTGCTTCTGGCGCGTCGACTCCGGGCCGCTACGAATGCCGAAGGCCCGGGACAGGAACTCGCCCAGGCGCCGGCGCTGCTCGGCCAGCACGCCCTCGTCAAGTTCGTACACCGGGGCGACGTCGCTGGCAGCGAGGTTCCGCTGCCCTTCAAGCTCGTCGGCGGGCTTCAGGACATCGAAGTCGAACGGCGCTGCTATCTCCTCGCGAGCGATCTGTCCGACCGACAATTCGACACCACTACCGGGGACGGCCGGCGGGAAGATGAGCTCGAGCAGCACGAGAAACGCCGCGACCATTGCGAGCCCGAGAACGATCTTCCTTCTCACCGCCGCGTCGACTGCCCGCTCCTGCTGCCCCTCGCCCGCAAGAGACACGCGGTCCGCCCTGGCGCCGGCGTCTTTTCTTCGGCTAAGGAACCCGGCCATCAGTCGTCCTCCTGCGCTTGCTCTTCTCTGGTTCTGGCGTAGCGCTCGAACGCCTTGATGACTTCCCTTACTAGTCTGTGCCTCACTACGTCGCTCTCGTTCAGGTAGACAAATTCGATACCTTTTATGTCCGTCAGTATCTCCTGGATCCTGACTAGGCCCGACATCTTCCTGCTTGTCAGGTCGATCTGCGTGATGTCGCCGGTGACGACGGCGCGGGAATTGAACCCGAGTCTCGTCAGAAACATTTTCATCTGAGGCATCGTGCTGTTCTGCGCCTCGTCTAGGATGACGAACGCGTCGTTCAGGGTGCGGCCCCTCATGTATGCGAGCGGAATGATCTCTATCGTGCCGATCTCGCTCAGTCTCCTGACGCGCTCCGGGTCCATCATGTCGCGCAGGGCGTCGTAGAGCGGCCGGAGATACGGCGCGATCTTCTCCTGGTAGTCACCGGGGAGATAGCCGAGGCTCTCTCCGGCCTCTACGGCCGGCCGCACCAGCACGATCCGCTCGACCTCCTTCTGCCTGAGCGCCGCCACTGCCATCGCGACGGCGAGGTACGTCTTGCCGGTCCCGGCCGGGCCGATGGAGACGACGATATCGTGCTTCAGCATTGCGTCGACGTACTTCTTCTGGCCGACCGTCTTCGGCTCGACGGGCTTCTTCAGCCCCTTCAGGCGAGCCCCGTTGGCGTAGAACTGCGTCAGCTCCTCCGCGTGGTCCGACTGGACCATGCGGATGGCGTACGACACGTCCTCGCGCCTCACGGTGCGTCCCCGGCGCACGAGGTTCGCCATCTCGGTCAGGACCTTCTCAACCTTCTCGACCTCGTCGTCGTCACCGACGATGGTTATCTCCCCGCCGCGCGCGGTCACCTTCGCGTCAAACGAGTCATGTATCAGTCGGAGATTGACGTCGTTCCGTCCGTACAGGTGGATCGAGTCAATGTCCTCGACGGAGATCTTGTGCTTCA
>DAOWER010000185.1 GCA_030638405.1 Candidatus Eiseniibacteriota bacterium
GACCTGTGCGGCGACCACTACGAGAACCTCTTCGAGGACCCGCTCTTCTGCGGAGCGCCCGAGGGCGACTACTCGCTCTACGACACCTCGCCGTGCCTGCCCACGAACAACGCATGGGCGGTTCTGATAGGCGCACTCGGTGAGGGATGCAGCGCGACGGTCGTACAGGAGAGATCCTGGGGAGCGATCAAGGCGATGTACCGCTAGCTTCGCTCGGTGGAGCACCGGGAGCGCTCACCCGGCCGACACCCGGAAAGTCGAAGCCCGCCTTCCTCATGGACGCGATGAGTCTCGAGTTCATGCCGACCATCAGCCTCTGAGGGTACCTGAGGTTGAAGAGGAACTCGGCGTTGCTCTTGATGTCGAGCTTGTTCATCCTCTCCTTGGCGTTCTCCACCCGTCCCCGGTCACCCTGCCTGTCGGCCTCGACGACCTCGATGTAGGCCCGCTTCAGATACGCGTCCACGTCGTCCGTGATGTCACCGTACTTCGACTCGAACGCCGCGCTGATCTCGTCGTCGGACGGCACGCGGTAGCGTTCACGGTGCACGACCACGTCCGTCGCGAGCTTGGGGATGGTTTTGGGCACCGACTTCGGGTACCCGAGCGACAGCACCATCAGGGGAAGAACGTAGTCGGGCATGCCGAAGAACTCCCTCGCGTGACTCACGCTCGACTGGATCGTCCCGACGTAGACCGACCCGAGCCCCTCGCTCTCCGCGAGCACGACGACGTTCTGCGCGGCGCACATCAGGTCGGCGTAGGCGATGAGGAACAAACTCAGGGCGCGCTCGCCCAAGAACTCCACGTCGAACATCGACGCCCACTTCTTGACCCTGTAGAAATCGATACAGAAGACCATCGACACGGGCGCATTCTTCACCCACGGTTGGCCGCCCACCATCTCCGCCAGCTCCACCCGGGCCTCCGGCTCCTGCACGACCACGATCGAGAGAGGCTGGATGTTCCCACCCGATGGCGCGTTGTTGGCCACATCGAGAAGCCGGTCGACGACATCGGACGGCACGGGGCGGTCCTCGAAGTTTCTGACGGACCGGCGCTTCATCATCAGTTCGAAGAGGTCCATTGCTGTTCCTCCATGGGACGGAGTGGTGTCAGCCGGCATGCTGATCCGGAACGAGTTCGATAAGGGCGCCTGCTACCCAGGTTGGGGAGGGAGCACAGTATGGCCCGGACATGTCGTCGGCAACAAGGTCCAGCACCCGTCCCGCCACCGGTCCCAGAAGATGCCTGAGAACCTGGCCCACGTCGCGGGCGTCGCTCTTGGCGTCCACGCAGTGGCGGTTGTAGCCCGCGTAGTCGCCGTCGCGGAGCAGAGCCAGACCCTCTTCGATGCGCCGCCGAGCCACTTCCAGACCACCGGCCCCGGGCGCCAGCACCTCGTCGGCAGCGTCTCCGTATCCGATCCCGTGATGGAACGGATCGGCGGTCGCCACGACCACGGCGTTCCGTGCGATGTGCTCGAGTTCCTCGATGCCGGGCATGGCCTCGGGGTTCCCCCCGGCCAGATACGGGTAGCGCGTGATGAGCTCGGGACCGCCGATCCCGCGGCGTGCTGTCTCTTCGTGCCAGAGAAAGAGGAAGTTCAGAAGGGAGAACTCGTGCGTCCAGTCCGTGCGCCCGCACAGGGACGGGCCCTGGATTCCCCACGAGTCTTCGACCGAGGGGTCGCCCCCGTTCGCCACCCGCACGCGAGCCTGCTCGAGTTCGTCGGTGAGCGCGTGCAGCACACCGAGCACCAGCACCTGGTCCGCGCCGCTGTCCAGGCACGCGTGCACGGCGGCCGCTGTGTGGTGTCCGCACACCTCGAGCGAGACGTGCGGGAAGACTACTGCTCCGCCACCCTCGAGGACCGGAGCGAGGCGCCACGCGTGGCCCGCGTCGAGCAGCCGCGCGGCACCGTCGGGCCCCAGGCGTCGCTGCGAAAGCTCAGCCGCGGCCCTGAAATCGGGGAGTTCACCGTTCACTCGGGGGACTCCACGGAGTCCGTCAGAAGAAGAATCTCGCTCCCAAGCCACCGCTCAGGCCGAAGCTGGTCTCGGGTATCACGTTGAAGATCGGGGCGATCTCCACGAAGACGTCGAAGCGCCCGTCCTCGAACGTGTAGTTGACCCCGAGAGGAATGCGCACGCCTACCTTGTCCTTGCCGTCGCCCAGGAGGAGCCGCGCTCCGATGCCGTAGTAGACCGGGGCGCTGCCACCAAGCTTCTCGTCCTGGATCACGCGGTGCCACACGTAGTCGCCGTGGGCGTAGAAATGACCGTCGCCCAGCGACCATCCGGTCGCTGCGTTCACGGCCGTGCCTCCATCCTGCCACCACTTGAACGAGAACCCGGTTGGCTCACCCACCATGAGGCCCAGACCAAAGCGGGCCTGGGCAGGCGACGGTACCAGTGCGGCGAGGATGACGGTGGCCAGGATCATTGCACACAGAACGCGCATGAGTTCCCTCCCTCGACTGGGTCTGCGGACTGCACGTGTTGACTCGGTATCGCTTCAGTTATGCCCGACCTCAGGCGGCACTCGCCTCGACGTCACCAGGGTTCCAGCGCCAGGCGAAGATGAGCGCGTAGACCCCGACTACGGCCAGAAGCGGCGTCGTGTAGACACCGGGCAGCGCGTTCCCCACCAGTAGCGAGCCCCCGATGTGGCCGGAGACATTTGCCAGAGCTATCAGGGCGACGCCGATGGTGGCGACGCGCATCCAGCTCGCTCCGCGGTATGCGAAGGGTGTGAGCACCGTGAGTGTAGCAACAAACGCGACGCTCAGCCACATCGATGCGGCCAGAACGAGCGACGGCGACGTGACGTATGGGAAGAGTTCGCTGACCGCGCGGGTCGCGTCGCTGTAGAAGGGCAGGAAGCCGGTGAACGCCTCTTCTGCGACGTGAACGGTGAGACAGAAGCAGAGCGCCAGCCACGGTCTGCCGATGCCATTGGGGTTATGCGTGGACTTAGCCGTCACAGTGCTTCCCCTGCCGGACGCGGGGCCCGGTGCCTCCCGCCCCGCTCACATGATGTGGTATCTCATCACGACCTTGGCC
>DAOWER010000145.1 GCA_030638405.1 Candidatus Eiseniibacteriota bacterium
CATCTGGATCTCCTACTCGCCGGACCTGCGCCACTGGGGCAGCCACAAGATGATCCTCGCGGCGCGCCGTGGTGCATGGTGGGACGCCGGCAAGGTGGGGCTCTCCACCCCGCCCATCGAGACGGAGCGTGGCTGGCTCCTATTCTATCATGGCGCGCGGATGACCGCGGCGGGGTGCATCTACCGCCTGGGCGCGGCGCTCATGGATCTCGAGACCCCCGACCGCTGCCTGCTGCGCTGCGACGAGTGGCTCTTCGGCCCTCAAGCAGACTACGAGTGCCAGGGCGACGTGGACAAGGTCGTCTTCCCCTGCGGCTGCACCGTCGCGCCCGACGGCGATACCGTGCGGCTCTACTACGGTGCGGCCGACACCAGCATCGCCATGGCCACCGGCAGCATCCGCTGCATCCTCGAGTGGCTGGGCCGCACGGGGCGGCCCCCCGCAGATTCGAGATAGCCGCCGTGGCGGCCCTGAAGCAATCCCGTATCCCCGAGAGGCAGTTAGGGTTGGAGGATCTCGGTTGAAGGCGGGCTGGGCGCCGGAGGATGGACCAGAAGAAGAGGCCCAAGTCCCGCGACCTGGGCCTCTCTTTGGTTGACAGCGGGGGCCCGCTACGAAGTCCAATAGAGGAGGCACGTGTGGGAGTGAGGTCTGATCTCTGGCAAGGCGCCCTCGGAGAACCTACCTGAGCAGCACAGCGCGCCTTCTTATCGACTCCCCGTCGATGTTCACCCTGAAGAAGTACACGCCCGAGGCGACTGGACGACCGTCGTCGTCGCGCCCATTCCACACGAGCGCGTGGGGACCCGCCGTCTGATGCTCCGAGTCGACGAGCGTGCGCACGAGCTTTCCCGACACGTCAAAGACGCGCACCGCGATCGCTCCGGCGCTAGGGAGTTCGTACGTGAGCGCGGTCGTGGTACCGAACGGATTTGGCGCCGCGGCATGTACGGCGACCACGGACTCCACGTCTTCGATGCCTGTCGCCGGAGGGCAGCCCGCGCCCCAGGCGCCCATGAGCACTCCGCAGCTGTTGTTTCCCGGCAGGCACTCAGAGTCCTCTGCCAGATCGAACGTGTCGCTGTAGGCGTCGCAGAACAGTGGGTCGACCCAGAGGTTCCCGTTGATGCCCTGAAGCGCAGCGATCGCGCCGACCCAGTCCCCGTCCGCGTTCCCGTAGATGTCGGTGCACGTGACTATCGGCGGGGTGTAGCCCCACTGCGCCACGGCCTCGCCGTCAGTGCTGTACGCGATGATCGACGCGTCGAGGTCGAGGGCCGACGTCTCGTCCAGATAGATCCCGCCTCCGACATTGCTTGCGTCGTTCCCGTAGAAGGTCGCGTTGCTGATCTTGATCGTGCTGCCCGCCACCTCCAGGCCGCCTCCGTTGGTGGCCGAGTTCCGGGCGAACGTCGCGTACGAGACTCTCGGCAGGTTGGCCGCGTTGCAGGCCATGCCTCCTCCGCCGGTGCTGGCCGTGTTGTCGAGGAAGGTGGCGTTCGTCAGAGTCAGTGTGCCAGCCGGACTCGTCTCGTCCAGAAGCCCGCCGCCGGCGCCCGACGCCGCAGTGTTCGCAGTGAACGTGACGTCCGCCAGTGTGCAGGGACGACACGTTTCAAGGTGGACTCCGCCGCCCTTGGGCGCCCAGTTGTCGTGAAAGACAACGTTGCCCGTGACCGTCGTGCATCCGCCGACGTGCATCCCGCCGCCGCTCGTGGCGGCCGAGTTCTCGATGAAGGTCACATCGTTCATGGCGACCCTCTGGCCGCCGTACCCCTCCACCGACAGGGCACCGCCCCAGCTGTCCGTCGTCCAGTTCCCGTCGAACCGCACGTTGTTCAGGGTGGGGGACGATTCCCCCAGCACCACCATCGCGCCACCGCCGTGCGCCGTGGCGTCGACGAGCACGCAGCCTCTCATCACGACGTTCGTTAGAGTCGGGGAGGAGTTGAGGCAGCCAATGCCACCCCCGCCGTAGGCGTCGACCGCGCGGATCTGGCAGACGAGGATGTCGAGGTTCTCCAGCCTCGGAGACGAGTTCGAACATGAGATGCCGGCGCCGTAGCTCATGCTGCTGGTCACGTAGCCGCCCGCTATCGTGAATCCGATGATGGCCGTGGTCTCGTCGCAGTCGACGCACTCGATGACCCGGCTCATGTTCTGGGCGGATATCATCGCGCAATTGAACTCGCCGGTCTCGCTGATCAGTGTGACGCCCGATTTCATCTGGATGTTGCCCTCGTAGTAGACGCCGCACTCGACGAGGACGGTGTCGCCGTAGGTTGCGAAGAACATGGCATCCAGGATCAACGGGTAGTCTCCGGGGACGTGAAGGGTGGTGGCTGAGACGGGAAGGGCAGGAAGAAGGGTCAACAGAATCGCGACGACGATCGTGCGGCACATGGTGATCTCCCTTGCTGGAGGTTTGGAGGGACGCGCCGGGAATGTACACATGAACGACAATCACAATATCACGTTCGGTTCTTTGTGTCAAGAATCGGCGGCTACTCGCCGGAGTCCCAGAACTCCAGAGCCAGCGCGCTGACGCTCACCCCGGAGATGCGACCGCGTTGAGGGGCACTCGAGTGAGGACAGAGAGAAGCCCGGACGCAACTGTCCGGGCTCTCCTCCGAGTTCTTAGCGGGGCCCGCTGCGAGGCCATTCAGGATGCGGTTGCAGCGTTCTTGAAGAGGACGGGGGTCCTGGCTTCGACTTGCAGCTTCCGGCGTCGTGCCCGCGACGCGCTGTCGCGCGGCAGTGCGGTCCCCTCCTACGGCACGATCGACGCAAGGTCCGGAGTGATGATCAGGTCGATCCGGCGGTTGCGCGCACGCCCCTCCTTGGTCTCGTTGATGGCGATCGGGTGGGCCTCGCCGAGACCGACGGCCTCGACCTGGCCGGGGTCCAGCTGCATGTTTGCCAGGAGGTACTGGCGCACGGCGTCCGCGCGGGCCGTCGAGAGCGCGAGGTTCTGCTCATCCGTACCGTACGAGTCCGTGTGGCCTTCGATCCGGACGCTCGATCCGGGGAACAGGCGGATCGCCTCCTGGACCTTGGTGAGGACTGCGAAGTACTGCGGCTCGATGACGGCCTCGGCGACGCCGAACTGGACGCCCACGAGCCGGATGATGATGTCTTCTCCCTGTCGCAGAACCTGAGCTTCCTCTCTGGCGAAGTGCGTCTCCAGGCTGTCGAACCTCTCGCGAACCCTCTCCTCGGCCACGATTCTCTCCTGCATTGCGAGCCGCTCGGCGGACACTCCCCCAAGCCTCGCCTCGAGCTCGTCGAGCTGCGTTCCGAGATCGGCCATCCGCCGGTCGCGCTCCAGCACGTCCTGCTTGAGCGCACGGCTCCTCGACTGCAGCACATCGATGCTGTCGACGATGGCCTTCGTGGTCTCCTCGTATCCGGCGTCGAAGGCCGCAGCGACGTTGACCGTGGCGGCGATTCGCTCGAGAGGTGCCTCGGAAGCGAGCACAAGGCGCTCCACGGTCTCATCGTTCCTGTCCACGTCGCGGGCCAGCTTGGCGATGTGAAACGCGTGCCGGGCCCCATGCTTCGCCTCTCGTGCCAGCGTCCTCGGGAGGTCCGTATCGTAGCGGTCCCTGTCTAGAGCGGCCTCGGCCTGCGCGAGGAGGCTCTCTGACCGTCCCAGCGTCTCAGGGGCGTACCTCCTGATCCTCTCTTTCTCTGCTCTGGCGAGGAGACCACGGGTCTCCTCGAAGAAGTTCGTCTTGATGGCGTCGAGCTCGGCGTCGCGGAACAGGAGCCTCGCCTCCTCGCCGCGCTTCTTGGCCTTGTTGACATCGCCGTCCTCGAGGGCCTCGGCCCCCCTGGCGAACTTCTTCTCGGCGTCGGTCCAGAGTACCCCCGCGTATTGCGGCGCCTCGGCGCTCAGCGCGTCGCTCCGCGCCTCGAGCGGCGCGGCGAGCGTCACTTCCGCGAGCTTGGCGGCCTCGATGCCCTCTTGCAGGCGCGCTATGGTCTCTCGAAGATCCTTCTGGATGTCATCGATCGTACGGCCGCGGGCGAGGTTGTCTTCCGCGCGGCGGTAGAGCTTCTCCGCCTTAGCGTAGCTCCTGGGGGAGAGGATCTCTACGCGGGCTGCCCTGGCCGTCGTCCAGGCCTCATCGACCTCGCGGAAGAGCTCTGTCCGGAGGTCCTGCGCGTGGGCCGGCGCCGGCGCGGACAACAGCAGAGATGCAACGGTGGCCA
>DAOWER010000178.1 GCA_030638405.1 Candidatus Eiseniibacteriota bacterium
CCGACGATCGGGATTCCGAGCTTGTTCGCCTCGCTCTGGGCGATCTTCTCCTTGCGGGTGTCCAGGATGAAGATCATGCCGGGGAGCTTGCCCATGGTCCGAATTCCGTCGAGGACCTTGATGAGCTTGGCCTTCTCTCTCTCGAGCTGAAGGATCTCCTTCTTCGAGATGAGATCGTAGGTGCCGTCCTCGGCCATGCGCTCGATATCCTCGAGGCGCCTGATGCTCTGGCGTATGGTCCTGAGGTTGGTGAGTGTGCCGCCGAGCCAGCGCTCGGTGACGAACATCATCCCGCAGCGGACCGCTTCCTCCCGGACGATGGCCCTGCCCTGCTTCTTCGTGCAGACAAACAGGAGCGACTCGCCGCGCTTCACGGTCTCCGTGATCGCGTCACGCGCCTTGTCCAGGCTGGTCAGTGTTTTTGCGAGATCGATGATGTGAATCCCGTTGCGCTTCATGAAGATGAAGGACTTCATCTTGGGATTCCAGCGGTGGGTCTGGTGTCCGAAGTGGACACCCGCTTCCAACAGCGTCTGCAGATCAGCCTTTGGCATCTCTGGTTTCTACCTCCGTGAACAGGTTGTTCCTCCGCGACCCTCATCCCGGCGCGGGCCACGAGCTGCGTCCTTCGAGCCCGCGGACCCCCCGTGCCGGTCCGGCCACGTGTGAGATTCCACGCCCGTCCACCGAGGGCGTGGGTACCGCCACTGCTATCTCTTCGAGAACTGGAACTTCTTCCGCGCGCCCTTCTGCCCCGGCTTCTTCCGCTCCTTCATCCGCGGGTCCCTGGTCAGAAGTCCGGCCTGCTTCAGAGGCTTCCTGTAGCTCTCGTCCACCTTGACGAGCGCACGAGCAATGCCCAACCGCACCGCACCGGCCTGCCCACTGCTACCCCCGCCGTTCACGCTCGCCTGCACGTCGTACCGGTCGGCCGTCGACGTCACCTCGAAAGGCTTCAGGACGCCGTCGACCACGGTCGAACGCGGGAAGTAGGTGCTGATCGCCTTGCCGTTCACCGTCCTGTTGCCGGTTCCGGGCACTAGCCTTACCCTGGCGATCGATTCCTTCCTCCTGCCGACCGCCTGAAACGTGTTGGTCATCCATCGACTCCTTGTTTGACGGGCCGCCAAGCGGCCCCGCCCGCCTACAGCTCCAGAGGCTCGGGACACTGGGCCTGGTGCGGATGGTCCGGACCGGCGTAGACCCTTAGCTTCTTGAGCATCTTGCGCCCGAGCTTGTTCTTGGGGAGCATGCCCTTCACCGCGCGCCTCACGACCTCGCTCGGTCTCTTCTCCATCAT
Source organism: Candidatus Eiseniibacteriota bacterium (assembly GCA_030638405.1). GTDB lineage: Bacteria > Joyebacterota > Joyebacteria > Joyebacterales > Joyebacteraceae > JALGZG01. The sequence goes on from DAOWER010000178.1 coordinate 1,301, forward strand.
CGTCCTGACGGTAACGTACTTCCCCGCCCCCGGGTGCCCGCTGTGGCTGAAGTACGTCCTCTGGTCGAGCTTCTTGCCCGTGAGCTGTATCTTCTCGGCGTTCACGATGATGACGAAGTCGCCCGTGTCGAGGTGAGGCGAGAAGTTCGTCTTGCCCTTCCCCCTCAGGACCGACGCCACTCTGGTCGCAAGCCGCCCGAGCACCTGCCCGTCGGCGTCAACGACGTAGTGCCGCCGTCCGAGTTCGATCTCAGGGAGTTTGGTTACGTGTGTCGACATCCGTGTTCCTCCAGGTTCTCCGCTCCGGACTCAGGGGACACTAGCCGCATCGGGCACAAGTGCGCCCCCCGCCGGATCCAACCGCGCTTTCCCGTGATACGAACCTGTAAGTTTAGTGGCTTGGGGTAGGTCTGTCAAGCCTCAAGGCCCCGCCTGTCACGAAAGAGCGTCTCCTCGTAGGGAGCCGCGAAGATGCCGGCATCGGTGATGATAGCCGTCACCAGACGTGATGGCGTGACGTCGAAGGCGGGGTTGTAAACGGACACCCCCCGTGGGGCGACCCGCACCCCCTGAATGTCAGTCACCTCGGAGGCGTCGCGCTCCTCGATGGGTATCAGAGCGCCGCTTCCGAGCGACGCATCCAGCGTGGTGAACGGGGCCGCTACGTAGAACGGGACGCCGTGCTCCCGCGCGGCGAGCGCAAGCGGGAACGTACCTACCTTGTTGGCCACATCGCCGTTCCTCGCGATTCGGTCGGCGCCGACCACGACCTTCGTCACCCAACCTCTCGCCATCGCGGACGCGGCCGCGCTGTCACAGAGAAGCGTGACGTCGATCCCTTTCTGCAGGAACTCCCAGGTGGTCAACCTGGCGCCCTGCAGGAGCGGTCTGGTCTCGTCGGCGAAGGCCCTGATCTTCTTCCCCTGCTCGACCGCCGCGAATATGACCGCGAGGGCGGTCCCGTACTCGGCGGTCGCAAGCCCTCCCGCGTTGCAGTGGGTCAGCACGCCGTCGCCGTCGTCGATGAGGGACGCACCGTGCTCGCCAATCCGCCGGGACAGCTCGCGGTCCTCCTCGCAGATGGCAAGCGCCTCCGCGGTCAGTCGACGCACGGCCTCTCCCGGATCGCCGAGGGCGGGGTCACGGAGAACCTCGAGCATCCGAGCAACGGCCCAGCCGAGGTTCACCGCCGTGGGCCGCGTCGAGTTGAGGAGTCCGGCCGCGGACGCGACCTCGGTCCTGAACCGGGAAAGACCCAGGGCCTTGTGCTCCAGCGCCGCGAGAGCGATTCCCATCGCCGCGGCGACCCCGATCGCGGGGGCGCCGCGGACCTCGAGCCGCCGGATGCTCTCGGCGATGTCGCGATAGTCGCGCGTCTCCTTGTGTACGAGCTCCCGCGGAAGCCGCGTCTGGTCGATGAGTCTGACCGCGTCGCCGAGCCACTCTATTGTTCTGGTGTTCCTGCCTGTTCCCATGTCACCCCCGTGGTGCGTCTCCTCGCGCCGTCCTCCGCCCGCCGGGTCAGCGGGCCTGGCCACGCAGCTCCTTGAGGAGCAGGCTCAGGCGGACGACAGGCAGCCCGACGACGTTGTAGAAACACCCGTCGACTCTGGAGACGACGGCCGCGCCGCACTCCTGAATGCCGTAGGACCCCGCCTTGTCCAGCGGCTCGCCGCCGGCGACGTAGCCCTCGATCTCACTTCCCGTGAGCTCGCGGACCAGGACCTTCGTCCTCTCGAAGCCTCGCGCGACCGCTCCGTCCGAGCAGCGAACGACCGAGACGCCGGTGAGAACCTCGTGCCACCTTCCGCTGATGGTGTGGAGCATCCGTACCGCGTCGGGCGGGTCGGACGGCTTCCCCAGCAGTACGCCGTCGATGAGCACGATGGTGTCGGCGGCGAGAACCGTCCCCTCGGTGTAGCGGCGCGCGACCTCGGCGGCCTTCTCCCCCGCCAACCTGACAACGTGGTCCTCGGGAGTCTCGCCGGGATCGATGTTCTCATCTGTTCCCGGGGGGTCGATAACGAACTCCAGGTCGAGACCCTCGAGTATGCGTCTCCTGCGAGGCGAGCTGGAAGCCAGGATCAGAGGCAGTTCTGGAATGAGGTCCGCAATCAGACCGCAGCTCACGGGATGCCCCCCGGGCCGCCGGCGGCCCCTGCTTCGTTCGTGTCGAGTATGATGGTCACGGGACCCTCGTTCTCCGTGGAGACGATCATTCGCTCGCCGAACCGGCCGGTCGCGACCGTGAGGCCCTCCTCTCGGAGGAGCTCGCCGACGCGCTCGTAGAGCCGGCGCCCCTCATCCGGCCGCGCCGCACTGACGAAGCTGGGCCTGCGGCCCTTCCTGCAGGAGGCCAGCAGGGTGAACTGCGAGACGAGGAGGATGGCGCCGCCCACGTCGGCGACCGAGAGATTCATCTTCCCCTCGCCGTCATCGAAGATCCGGATGGCGGCCACCTTGCCCGCCATCCAGCGGGCCTCCGCGTCCGTGTCGCCCTCGGCGACGCCCAAGAGGACGACCAGTCCGCGCTCGATCTCGCCGACCGTTCGCCCGTCGACCGTGACGCGCCCGTGCGCCGCTCTCTGGAGCACTGCTCTCAAAGTGTCTCCTCATGTGTGTCGTACCGGGTCGGGCCCTTCAGTCGACGAGACCGCTCGACTCCTGCCGGGCCCGACCCGGTACGCCCCACGGGGGCCCTCGCACGGACAATTGTCAGTGCCGCCGCACCGAGCGCCGCCGCTCGACGCCCTTGACGCCCTTGAGCCCCCCGATCGTCCGGATGAGCTTCTTCAGCCGGTGGAGGTTCCCCACCGCCACACTGAAGCGGGCGGCCACCTGGCCGTCCTCGGTAGCCATGGAGGCCCCGGTGACCTCGACGCCCTGATCCGCTATCGCCTTCGACACGTCCGCCAGGAAACTGCCCGTCAGGTCGCCGTGAACGACGAAGCTCGCGGGGAACGTCTGCCCCTCGCCGACGTCCCACTCGACGGCCATCTTGTGCTCGTCGTCGATCGTCGGCCCGAACGTGTTCGGGCAGCCGACCCTGTGCACCGATATGCCCCGGCCGCGCGTGATGATGCCCACTATCTGGTCCCCCGGCACCGGCTGGCAGCACTTGGCGAAACTGAGCATGATGTCGCCGATGCCCTTGATCTTCACCCCGGTCTCGGGGCGCCGCACCTTCCTGGCGAAGCGTTCGACGATGGCGGCCCGCCTGGAAGGGGCGGGCCTCAGCTTCCGCTCCAGCTCACCCGGACCAACGTCGCCGCGCCCGACGGCCGCGGCCAGATCCTGGGTGCCGTCCAGCCCGAAGCTCTGTGCCACGTCGTCGAGCGACACGCCCTTCGCATTGGGGCCGAGCTTCTTAAGCTCCTTGTCGATGATCCTGCGCCCCAGGATGATGCTCTCGCCGTCCGCCTGCTCTCTCAGGTAGTGACGGATCTTGCCGCGCGCCCGCGACGTCGCCACGAGGCCGAGCCAGTCCCTGCTGGGATGCGCGGCCTCGGACGTGACGACCTCCACGGTCGACCCGCTCTCGAGCGAGTGCTTCAGGGGCACCAGTCTGCCGTCGACGCGCGCGCCCGCGCAGTGGCTGCCGACGTCCGTGTGAATGGAGTAGGCGAAGTCTATCGGTGTTGAACCCTTGGGCAGGTGCTTGAGATCTCCGTTCGGCGTGAACACGAAGATCTCGTCCCGGTAGAGGTCGACCTTGAGCGACTCGAGGAACTCGTCGGCTTCCGTCAGGTCGATGTTCCCCTCGAGGAGCTGCCTGACCCACGCCAGGCTCTTCCTCAGCTCGTCGTCGACCGGGCGGCCCTCCTTGTACGTCCAATGGGCCGCGATTCCTATCTCCGCCTGCTCGTGCATCTCCTCGGTACGAATCTGGATCTCCACCATCTGACCGCGCGGACCGATGACCGTCGTGTGAAGCGCCCGGTACCCGTTGAGCTTCGGCGTCGCAACGAAGTCCTTAATGCGGTCGTGGATCGGCGTGTAGAGCGTGTGGACCGTTCCGAGCGCGCGGTAGCACTCACCGATGGTGGACGTGATGATCCGCATCGCCACGAGATCATAGATCTCGTCGACCCTCTTGTCCTGGGTCAGCATCTTCTTGTGAATGCTGTAGAGGTGCTTCGCTCGGCCGAAGATCCTCGCCTGGACCCCCTCGCGCTCCAGCGCTTCCCGCACCGGCTGCGAGATCTGCTCGATGTAGGCGTCCCTTTCCAGGCGGCTGGCGGAGAGAGCGCCCTCCAGCTTCTCGTGGGCGTCGGGCTCGAGCCACTTGAAGGCAAGGTCCTCCAGTTCGCGCTGGATCCTCGCCATTCCGAACCTCCCGGCGAGCGGCGCGTAGATCTCGCGCGTCTCGCATGAGATGCGCTCGATCTGCGCGGGTGTCAGGTGGGAGATGGTTCTCATGTTGTGGAGACGATCGGCCAGCTTGATGAGGATGACGCGGACGTCCTTGACCACGGACAGGAGCATCTTGCGGAAGTTCTCGGCCTGTTCACGCTCCTTGCTCTCGAACTTGAGGCCGGTGATCTTCGTGACACCGTCGACGAGCTCGGCTACCTCCTCGCCGAACTCCTCTTTGATACTGACGAGGTTGACGTCGCTCTCCTCGACCACGTCGTGGAGAAGGCCACCCGCGACGGTGGCCGAATCGAGCTGGAGCTGAGCGAGGATCTCCGCCGCCATCTCCGCGTGGACGACGTAGGGAGCACCGGACTTGCGCGTCTGCCCCTCGTGCGCGCGGGCAGCGACGTCGTGCGCCCGCTCGATGAGTCCGGCGTCCAGCTTGGGGTTCAGTTCGAGAACCCGTCTTGCGAATTCGGAACCTGTCATGGGTTGATGTGTGCCTCGACGGCTGCGCGAGGGCACAAAGGGGGACGCGCGCCTGTTTCTTCAGTAGTCCTCGGCCTGAACGTCCTTGAGCCTCAGCTGCAGGTCGGTGACTCCCCTCCAGGTGTTCTCCTCGAGCACGTAGGCGAGGGTCGCCATTCCGCCGCCGCCCCTGAGCTCATCGAGATGGCCCGCCATCCCAAACCCGATGGCATCCATCACGCGCTCGCCCTGCGCGACGGTGAGCTTGAGGTGACCGTTGCCGACCGACTTCGCCGCTATCAGCTTGACGTTACGCGTCCCGAAAATGGGCTCCGGATTGCCCGCGCCGAAGGGTTGCATCCGCTTCAGGTGATTGACAAGGTTGAAGTCGCACTCGGCGAGCGTGACCACAGAGTCGATGCTGATGACGGGAACCAGATCCTCCGCTTTCAAGGTGCGCGACACGACGTTCTCCACGCACTCCCGGAACTCGGGCAGCCGCTCCTCCGGCAGCGAGACGCCCGCCGCGTGCCGGTGGCCGCCGAAACTGGTGAGCATCTCCCCGCACTCAACCAGCGCCGAATGAAGATCGAAGCCGGGGATGCTGCGTCCCGACCCCTTCCCCGCTCCGTCGGACACCGACAACAGAATTGTCGGGCGGTTGTACTGCTTGGCGATGCGCGAGGCGACGATCCCGATGACGCCGGGGTGCCACCCGGACGACCACAGCACGATCGAGCGCGTGGCCGACAGGTCGACCGACTCCTCGATGATCCTGGTAGCGTCCTCGAGTACGCGAGTCTCGAGGGTCCTCCGCTTCTTGTTCTCGAGGTCCAGCTGCCTGGCTATCTCGGCGGCCTTGGTCTCGTCGTCGGTCGTCAGCAGCTCGACACCGATGCTGGCGTCGCCGAGTCGACCGGCGGCGTTCAGCCTGGGCCCCAGCGCGAACCCGATGTGCGGGGCCTGCGCACGCGCGGGCTCCACACCGGCCACTTCCATCAACGCCCTTAGGCCCGGGTTGCTCGTCCTCCTGAGCCGCTCCAACCCCAACGTGGTAAGCACGCGGTTCTCGGAGTCGAGTGGGACAATGTCAGCGACGGTCCCGACGGCGACGAGGTCGAGGTTCTCCTCGATCGAGTGAGCGACGTCGCGGTACTCACGCGCGAGCGCCTGCATCAGCTTGAATGCGACACCGACGCCGGCCAGGTGCGGGTAGGGGTACGAGGAGTCCTTCCGCTTGGGGTCGACCACGGCAACGGCGTCCGGCAGCGTGTCCTGTGGTTCATGGTGGTCGGTGACGATCACGTCGATGCCGAAGCTCGCCGCCAGGGCGATCTCGTCGTGCCCAGTCACACCGCTGTCGACCGTCACGATCAGCTTGACGCCGCTGTCCCGCGCGGCGCGCACGCCGTTCCCAGACAGCCCGTAGCCCTCCGTAAGTCTGTTGGGAATGTAGAAGCCGACATCAAGCCCGGCGGCCTCGAGGCACCGTTTGATCACGACCACCGAGGTTATGCCATCGACGTCGTAGTCGCCGCAGACGAAGATCTTCTGTTTCTCGTCGATGGCCACTCTCAGGCGCTCGAGAGCAGGCTCGATGTCGGGGAGCAGCAGCGGGTCGTGGAGGGTCTCACGGTCGGGGTTGAGGAACGCGTGCGCGGCCTCGGGGGTCGTCACGCCGTGCCCGACGAGAACGGCCGCGAACGCCCGCGGAACCTCCATCTCGCCCGCAAGCTCGACGGCTCGGGCCCGCTGGTCCTCGTCCGGGAGTCTCCATAGGCGCTTCAAGCGTCTCTCCTGTTCCGCACGGGGACTGCCGACGTCGTCGATCGGTACTCCGGCGCCCGGCCCGGCCGGGGCGTGTGCCCGGCCGCCTCGGGTCGGGGACGGGGTGGAAACAGCAGAGACGGAGCAGACCGTAAGCCGAGTTCTGTCGGAAGTGTTACCTTCCGCGGCGATCATTCATCTGGGACGCCGATTGCCCGGCGCCTCATGCGACCTACCCGAGAGTCTTAGCGAAGCGGGCAGCTTCTCCTCTCCTATTTGGTCTCGCTCCGGGTGGGGTTTACCAAGCTGCTCCCGTCACCGGGAACACTGGTGAGCTCTTACCTCACCTTTTCACCCTTGCCGGGACCCCGTTGCCGGGGCCCTTGGGCGGTTTCCCTTTCTGCGGCACTTTCCTTAGGATCGCTCCCACTGGGAGTTACCCAGCACCCTGCCCTATGGAGCTCGGACTTTCCTCAGGTGACTCGAGGCCACCCGCGACCGCCTGGTCTACTCCGTCCGATCCCTGCGTGGCCCCCGCCTGCGGGCCGCCGAGGTCGCAAGTGCGGCGCCCCGGAGTCGCCCTGGCCAGACGCGATGCCGGCTGGGATCAGCGCCCCATCCGGGCGCCAATCTGGGCCAGCCTGTCGGCCCTGGCGTTCTTCTCCCTCGGTATTGTCTCGAACTTCACCGAATCGAGACGGGAGAGCAGCTGCCCCACCTCGAGGTAGCGCTCTATGAGCTTCGTGTCCTTGACCTTGTAGCGCCCGCTGAGCTGATTCGAGACTAGCTCGCTGTCGAGCCGCACGGTGACACGCCGTGCGCCCAGGGCCAGTGCCCTCGCGAGTCCGATCCTCACCGCCTCGTACTCGGCTACGTTGTTCGTCGTGCGTCCGAGGTGCTCGCGGAACTCCTCGATGGTCTCGCCGTCAGGGGTCAGTATCACTCCGCCTGCTCCCGACGGGCCGGGATTCCCTTTGGACGCACCATCCGTGTAGATGACAACCTCGGCGTGCGATTGGCGGGATGCCGTGCCGGCGGCGCGATTCCCGGTGTCGCCCGACTCGGGAAGACCGAACTCCATCGGCGCGGTCACCGTGCCCGCGAACCTGGCTACACTCTCGAGGAAGGCCGCTGCTCGCTCCTCGGGAAGACCGGCGTCGCGGGCCGCCTCCTTCCAGGTGCGCCCGGCCCGGATCGCCCTGACGAAATCCTCTTCTTTCCTACCCAACGTCCGTCTCCCGCCGCCAGTAGAGGATCCGCCCACAGCCGTCGCACTCGGTGAAACGTGTGGCCCGCTTGACCTCGATGACGGTCTGAGGAGGCAGGCTCTTGTAGCACCCGGAGCAGGCGCCGTCCACCACCGGCGCCAGCGCGCAGTCGCCCTTGCTCCTGAATATGCCCTCGTACCGTCTGAGCAGGGACGCGTCGATCCGCATCGCGATCCGGAGTCGCTCGTCCTTCTTGACGGCCAGCGCGTCGTTCAGCTCGTCGAGCCTGGCCTGGAGCTCGCTCACGCTCTCATCTATGCCACGCTCGGCCTCGGCCTTCTCGGCACCGGCCTTCTCCACATCCGCGGCCAGCTGATCTATGTCCTCCAGCAGGGTGAGGATGCCGTCCTCGAGGTCCGAGATGCCCTGGCCGGCGAACGCTATCTCGTGAGTGAGGGCCGCGTATTCCTCGTTGGTCTTGATGACAAGCTGCTTGGCCTTGAGGTCGTTGATTCGGGCCGTCGCGTCCTCCAGCTCGTGCTCCCTGTGCTGGCGTTCCTTCTTCGCTACATCCAGCGCGAGTTCCTTCTCCTGAAGCGCCGCGCGGACGCGCGCTTTCTCCGTCTTGAACTCGCCGATGCGGATAGGAAGCAACTCGCCCTGCCTCGACAGATCGGCGAGATCGGTGTCTATCTCCTGAAGCTCGAGCAGAAGTTCGAGTTGCTCAAGCACGAATCCCCCCTGGAGAGACGATGTCCGCGGCCGCGGGCGGACTCCCGCTCCCGCCGCTCAAACCGGGAGCCCGGTCCGCGACGGAGACGCCCCGGTTTGTTCCCGGGTATGGTGGGCGATACTGGATTCGAACCAGTGACCTCCGGTATGTGAGACCGGCGCTCTAACCAACTGAGCTAATCGCCCCCATGGCTTGATGTTCTTGGTGGGCCCACTCGGATTCGAACCAAGGACCTACGGATTATGAGTCCGCTGCTCTACCGCTGAGCTATGGGCCCGCCGGAAGTTCGATGGAGGCCCTCCCGGCCGAACGCGCAGTCTAGCACGCTGACCGGAGGGGTGTCAACGGGTGCGCCGGCGACGAACCGGCTCGCGTAGAACGTCAAGGAAGGTCGATGTATCCCTTGAGGCGGCTTCTCCGCTTGTAGTGCCTCAGCTTGCCGATGGCCTTCTTCTCTATCTGGCGGACGCGCTCTCGGGTCACGCCGAAGATGGCCCCGACCTCCTCGAGGGTCATGGGAGCTCGGTCCTTCTCCAGACCGAAGCGCAGTCTGATGATCTTCTCCTCGCGCGAGTCGAGCTCCGCGAGAACCTCATCGATCTCGCTCTGCAGCAGCTTGAACGAGGCGTACTGGGAGGGCGAGATGACCTTCGTGTCCTCGACGAAATCCCCGAGGCTCGAGTCCTCGTCCTCGCCTATCGGGCGGTCGAGCGAGATGGGTTGCTGTGCCGCCTTGAGGATGCCCTTGACCTTGTCCTCGGTGAGATCGAGCTTGTCCGCGATCTCGTCCACCGACGGATCTCTGCCCTCCTCCTGCACGAGCTGGCGGGTCGTGCGCACGACCTTGTTGATGGCCTCTATCATGTGGACGGGGACGCGGATGGTCCGCGCCTGGTCCGCGATGGCGCGCGTGATGGCC
>DAOWER010000067.1 GCA_030638405.1 Candidatus Eiseniibacteriota bacterium
GTCGACGCGCCGGCGCCCGCCGTGGTCGAGCCCTCGCCCTCGAACTCCATCTTCGTGTCGCTCTTGCTGAAGAGGACGAACCCGTCCTCTATCGAGAAGAGAACAGTGCCCGTGGACTCGCCCGAGCCCGACATCAGCCAGGCCTCGCCCTGCTGCTCGACCCTGCCCTCGAACTCGAACGTCGAGACCGTGGCGACCTCGACGCAGGATATGCCGTACTTCTCCTTGAAACCTACTACCGTGTAGGCGGTTTCGCCAATGAAGTCCCTGCTGGTCGCACTCGTGATGTCCGGAATGTCGAGGTCGTCCTCCCACGTGTAGCCGATGGTAATGGGCTCCTCCGGGAGCTTCGGGAACATCCCGTGGATCATGATGGCCACCTGGCCGATGCCCTCCTCGAAGTAATCCTCGCCGGCCATACCAGAGAAAGACAGCACGTCACCGTTCGGCGCAAGCGAGACGTTGAGCGTCTTGCCGCGGAGTGCCGACGCGCTCTCCTGGACGACGACCTTGTCCCCGATCGAGAAGCTGGAAGCGGCGTGGTCGAAGCGCATGGCCATGTTGACCTCGTCCGTCTCGGCGTCCGAGAACTGGCACGTCGTCCTGAACTCGGTCTGAGTCGAGACGACCCTGTCATACCCCTGCATGGCGACCGCCATCTCGCCCGCGGACTTCAGCTGGTACTTGACCGTCTGGCCGTTCTCGAACGTGCGCGTGAGCTGCACGGGCTCATCGATGGTGATGTCCCTGCCACCCGTGCCCCCGCCTCCGCAACCGGATGCAATCAGCGAGATGCCGATCGCCGCGACGAGCGCGCGCCCTGCTATCTTCCGAAGTCCCATTCCGTCAGCCTCCCTCCGGATGGATGACCTGCGCGGACCGCGGCCGCGCAACCAATCGTCTGACATTGAGCGGGGATTATAGCACGCGCCCGGAAGGCCGCGCACCAGTTTTCGGGGCGGGCTTGCGCCTCCTTCATGAGGGTCTTAAGGAGGCTGCGACATGGCCGCTAGAGGCCGAGCTTGGACCTGAGCTCCTCGGACGGGGGCGCCTTCTTGGCCCACCTGGCCACCTCGCTGCCCTCGTGCTGGAGAACTATCGTGGGCACGTCGCTAACACCGATCATCGCCGCCTCAACGAGCCCGTCCTCGGTGTCCAGGTTGATGGCCTCGGTGTGGACCGAATCGGCCGCTCCCCACTTGTCGAGGAAGAACGCGACCTTCTCTTTCGCGTTCTTACAAGCGTCGCACTCTTCCTTCACGAAGAAAACGAGATTCATTCTATGCGGCTCCTGAACCAGTCCCTCAGTTCGCCCGTCTTGCCCCTGCTCGACCCGGAGACTCTCGAGGGCTATTCGGATTCGGTGCTGACGCTCTCGATGCCCTCGATGGCGTGGGCACTGCAGTAGGGACACTCGTCGACGAGCCCTCTGGTAACCTTCATGCAGACGTTGCAGGTCGTGAACTCGGGCGAGAACGCGATCTGCGCATTCCTCGTGTGCTCGAATGTCTTCTTGACGAAGCTGGCGACCGCCTGGGCCGAAGGCCTCGTGTCGGCTATCCACACGTGCGACAGCGCGCCCGCCTCGATCATGTCGTGGAACATGCCCTCCTTCTTGACGCGCTCGATCGGGCTCAGCTGGTGCGCGATATTGAGGAAGGTCGAGTTCGTGTAGTACACCTCTCCGATGTCCGGGTTGCCCTTGACGACCTTCTCCGCATCATCGGGGAAGTGCTCGAGGTCCAGCCTGGCCAGTCGGTACGCCGCGGACTCGGCGGGGGTCTGCTCGAGAACGAACCGCATCCCCGTTTCCTTCGACGCCCTGTCGCACACGAGCTTGAGGTGCGCGATGACGCGGAGTCCGAGACGGAACGCGTCCTCCGACTCGTGAAGCTCCTGCCCCGTGTGACTCTGCACCAGCTCGTTGAGACCGAGCAGGCCGATGAGGTACGTCACGCGGTGCATCCGCAGGTATCCCTGGCCGTCAGGCGCCATCGTCAGCAGCGCCAGCGGACCCCGTTCACCCATCGCCAGCAGATCCTCGACGAGCTTCTTCTTCTGCTGATGTGCGCGGACGGCTAGCGCCATGAGATCATCGAGCTTCTCGTACAGCTTGTCGTCGTCGCCCGCGGCGTAGTACGCGGCCCGAGGCATGTTGAGCGTGACGTTCTGAAGCGCGGAGTAGCGCATCCTCCACGGTTCCTTCGCGTCGTCGAGGTCCGACTGCTCGAGCTTGAAGGACAGGCGACAGCACTCCGAGATCTTCGCGGTCTCACCGCGGTCGAACACGAAGTACGTGTTGCCCTTATCGGCCGCGACGTCGCTTATGTGCAGCAGAAACTCCTCGTGGCCGGGCGTCTTGAAGAACTCGTCAGTGATGTGGACGAGCGGCTTGGGGAAGAAAAACGGCCTTCCTGTGCCGTCTCCCTCCTTGTAGACGTCGAACAGCGCGGTCGCGAAGCGCTGGGCGTCCACCTGGTAGTCCTCGTAGGTGCGCCCGGTCGGCTTCCCGCCCGGACCGATGGCCATGACGCCCCTGAAGTGCTTCGGCGTCTCCCAGTAGATGTTGATGTCGCTGAAGATGGCCTGCCCGCCGCGCGCCACGCTCTGCTGCGAGTACTCGAAGATGAGCATCTCGGCCAGCTGATGGACATCGCGGTCAGAGAGCCCCTCGAGGTACGGTGCGAAGA
>DAOWER010000017.1 GCA_030638405.1 Candidatus Eiseniibacteriota bacterium
GCACAAACAGATAGTGGAGGGGGCGGTCAAGGAGCTCAGGATCGTCATCAAGGGTGACGTCGACGGGTCGGTCGGTGCGCTGGCGGACGCTCTCGAGAAGCTGTCCACGCAAGAGGTCAAGGTCGAGGTCATCCGTAAGGCCGTCGGCGCCGTGACGGAGACCGACACGCTCCTGGCCGCGGCGTCCAACGCGATCATCGTGGGTTTCCACATCGGGGCGACCGTCAAGGTGCGCGAGCTGGCACGGCGCGAGCATGTCGAGATAAGGCTGTACAGGGTCATCTACGAGGCCGTCGAGGATATCAAGGCGGCGATGGAGGGCATGCTGGAACCCGAGCGCCGCGAGGTCGTGGCGGGGACCGCGGAGGTGCGCGAGACCTTCAAGGTGCCGAATCGCGGCGTTATCGCGGGCTGCTACGTGCTGTCCGGCATGGTGAAGCGCAACGCCAAGTCGCGTGTGATCCGAGACGAGATGGTGCTCCACGAGGGTAGAATCGACTCGCTCAAGCGCTTCAAGGATGACGTGCGAGAGGTGCAGACGGGCTTCGAGTGCGGCATCGGGATCGGTGGATTCGACGACCTCAAGCAGGGCGACCTGATCGAGGTCTACGACATCGAGGAGATCGCCCGGAAGCTCGGCGATCCCACTTCCAGCTAGGTCCGATACGCAGAGGCTTCGGACGGTGACGATTGGCACTCTTGAGGTTGTCCTCCTGATTCGCGAGAGCCACTCGCTGAAGTCGCGGAGGAGGGTCGTCAAGAGCCTGACAGACAGGATCAGGTCGAGGTTCAATGTGTCCGTGGCCGACCTCGGAGACCAGAATCTCTGGCAGAAGGTTGTGATAGGCGTAGCGGTCGTCGCGAACGACGGCCGCTTCGTCAATCAGGTCCTGTCCAAGGTCCTGAACCTGATCTCCTCCGATCCACGGGCAGAGATCATCGATCAATCGATGGAGATCCGGTAGGGCGCGACGCAGGGGTCGCGAGAGCCGGAAGGAGTTCCAGTGGCTCACAAGAGAGTGCTCAGAGCGGGCGAGGCCATCAGGAGGGAGTTGGGCTTCATTCTGGACAGGAAGCTCGCCGACCCCCGGATAGGGATGGTGACCGTGACGCGCGTGGAACTCTCCGAGGACCTGCGCTACGCGAAGGTCTTCGTCAGTTTCCTCTCTGACGAGAAAGAGCGGGAGGCGTCGCTCCGGGTGCTGCGGAAGGCTCGTCGCTTCATCAGAGGCGAACTCGCGCACGCGCTCAGGTTTCGGGTCGCTCCGGAGCTCACCTTCCTGATCGACGACTCGTCGGAGAACTACATCCGCATCTCGAACGTGCTCAAGGACATAGAGGAAGATGACTCGGAGGGGCGCGGTGAACGGCCTGACGAAGACAGCGGCGGAGAGCCGCAGGAAGATACTGGAAGTCGCTGAGGGGCCAGGTCCCTTCCTGATCGCGTTCCACAGAAGGCCCGACGGCGACGCTCTGGGGAGCGGCCTCGCGCTCAAGCTGTGGCTGGAAGGTCGCGGCAGGCGCGCGGAGGTCGTCAACTCGGGCGGGGTGCCCGATCCGTTCGGCTTCCTCCCGTCGGCCGACCGCGTGCTCCTGGAGACTCCGCCTGACCTCTTGGGCTGCACCGCTTTCGTTCTGGACACTCCCGTCGTGTCCAGAGCCGCGGTTGCGGAAGGAGTGCTGGAACGAGCCGCCCTCGTGGTCAACATCGATCACCACCCCGACAACACGAACTACGGCGACGTCAACCTCGTGGACCCGTCGGCCTCATCCGTGGCACTCATCATCTACGAGCTCCTTGCGGACACCGGCGAGCTCTCGGCCGCCATCTCGTCGCTGCTCTACGTCGGGGCCATGACGGACACGGGCGGCTTCCGCTTCGGGAACACCGGCGCCCGCACTCTCCGGGCGGCGGCAGAACTCGTGGCCCTCGGAGCGAGTCCCTCCGGTCTCGCGAACGCGGTATACGGTGAGCAGCCCCTGGGGCGTCTGAGGCTGCTCGGGATGGTCCTTTCGACGACGGTGACGGAGCTCGATGGGAAGGTGGCGGTCTCCGTGTTGACGGAGCGCATGAAGAGCGATGCCGGGTCGACGGGCGAGGACATAGAGGGAATGGCCTCCTTCGGGCGGCTGGTCGCCGGGGTCGAGGTGGCCCTCCTCCTTCGTGAGGAGGGCGGCGGCGTCCGGGTGAGCCTTCGGTCGAAGGGCACGGTCGACGTCAACGCCATCGCGAGCCGTCTGGGTGGCGGGGGACACAAGGCGGCCGCCGGGGTGTTGCTTGACGGGCCGATTGAGTCGGCCCGGGAGCGGTTGCTCGAGGCGGTTGCCGAGACCATGGTCGGGGAGGACGCGTGAATCGCGTCTTGGTCATCAACAAGCCCAGGGGATTCACCTCGCACGACGTGGTGGCGCGCGTCCGTCGGATTACGAGGACGAAGAAGGTGGGACACGCCGGCACGCTCGACCCCGCCGCCACCGGAGTGCTCGTGGTGCTGCTGGGGAAGGCCACGAGGCTGGCCCAGTTCTTCGTCGAGCTCGAGAAGGGCTACCGCGGGCGCATCGTCCTCGGAGTGACCACGGACACCCAGGATGCGGAAGGTAACGTCGAGTCGACCGCTGACGTCTCCGGTGTCACGCGGACGCAGATAGAGGAGGCGTTCGCGGCGTTCGAGGGAGATACGGAGCAGATACCGCCCATGGTCTCCGCGCTCAAGCGTGACGGGACCCCGCTCTACGTTCTCGCGAGACGCGGCGAGGTCGTGGAGCGAGCGCCGAGACCCATCACGATCAGAGAGCTCGCGGTCCTCTCCGTCGAGATGCCCGAGGTGGAATTCGAGATGGCGTGCTCCAAGGGGACGTACGTTCGCACGGTCGCCGCGGACATCGGAGAGCGGCTCGGCTGCGGCGCTCACCTCGGTCAGCTGGTGAGAACCGCCGTCGGGCCTTTCCACGTCGACGCTGCAACGACCCTGGATGAGCTCGCCGGAATTCCGGCAGACACCGAGGGTGTCGGTTACTCGATGTACGAGGCTCTGTCCTTCATGCCCGAGGTCCGCGTGACCGAGAGGGAAGAGGACGCACTCTCGACGGGCGGCGCGATAGAGATCGACGCGGAGCGGCTCGGGGACCGGCCGGAGAGCTTCGTCCGGCTGAGCGTGGACGGCTCGGAGCTCGTGGCGGTGGGCAGGAGAGTCGAGGCGCCGTCCGGGAGCACCGGTGATGCGGCCGCCTCTGAGAGGATTCGGATCCAGCCGGTCAGAGTGTTCGCGGAGCTCATCTGAGTCCCGTGACAGCGAGAGGGAGCAGCACACGAGCATGCGAGTGGCACGGACACCAACGGAGCTTGCGGCCGGCAGGGCCGACCAGCTGACGTTCACCCTCGGAAACTTCGACGGCCTGCACCTGGGGCACCAGGCGGTCATTGCCGAGCTGGTGGGCAGCTCGCACGCGCGCGGCGGAACGTCCGTAGCGGTGACCTTCGATCCCCATCCTCTGTCAATCGTCCACCCGGATCGCGCGCCGCGGCTCCTGACCCCCTTGGCCGAGAAGCTCGATGCAATGGCCGGCACGGGCATCGATGTGGCGCTGGTGGTTGATTTCACGTCCGAGCTTGCCTCTGAGGAGGCGTCGACCTTCCTCTCGTGGCTCGGCGTGGTCAGGGGATCGCATCTGGTCCTGGGCTACGACTTCCAGATGGGCCGCGGGCGCGCGTGCGACCTGTCCGCCCTGTCGGTGATGGGGGCGGAGCTGGGGTACGGCCTCGATGTCGTTCCGCCGGTCGAGCACGAGGGCCTGCCGATATCGAGCTCCAGGATCCGTGAGAGCGTGGAGCGCGGGGACGTTCAGGACGCGGCGGCCATGCTGGGCCGTCCGTACTCGATCGGGGGCACCGTGGTCGCGGGAAGCGGTGTAGGCCGGGGACTCGGCAGCCCCACGGCCAACGTGGCGCCTCCGGTCGGGAAGCTGCTGCCGGGCGACGGCGTCTATTTCGTGACCGTCGAGAACCTCGGAGCGCGACCGGGACTCATGTACGTCGGAACCAGGCCGACTCTGGACGGTGGAGCGCGCATGACCGAGGTGCACGTGCTGGACTTCGAGGGAGACCTCTACGGGCAGGAACTGCTCGTAGGAATGCGCAGGCGCTTGAGAGGCGACTCGCGCTTCGGGAGCCTGGAGGAACTGAAACAGAGCATCAGGGAGGACCTGGAGCGCGCCAGAGCGATGGCGGAAGGTCGCGGTGGCGTGTGACAGAGCGTGGGGCGGGCCGCTTTTCCCGTTTGACTCCCCGTGGGTCTTGTGCTAGGTTGACCGAAGTATCGTCAGTTTCCGTAGCATCGTCACATGGAGGAAGCACAAATTGTCGTTGAGCAAGGAGAAGAAGAGGGAGATCGTCCAGCGCTTCGAGACCCACACGGGTGACACGGGGTCCGCCGAGGTGCAGATCGCGCTTCTGACGGAGAGGATCGAAACTCTCTCGCAGCACTTCGAAAAGCACAAGAAGGACAATCACTCACGGCTTGGACTCCTGAAGATGGTGGGCAAGAGGCGCCGCCTCCTGAACTACCTCAAGGACCAGAAGTCCGATAGCTACAAGTTGGTAATCAAAGAATTGGGGTTGCGCAGGTAATTGGTACCTGCAGACTGCGCGCCGCCCATTTGCTGGCCCTCCCGCGAGCTTACGGGAGGGTCTTGTTCTAGATACTCAGGCGCGCTTGGAGGTAAGTGATGCACAAGGTAGAGACAGAGTGGGCAGGGAGAACGCTGTCCATCGAGACCGGCAGGCTTGCAAGGCAGGCGGGTGGCGCCACACTGGTTCGGTACGGCGACACGGTCATTCTTGCCACGGCCACCATCTCGAAACACGAGACTCCGCGGGATTTCCTTCCCCTCTTCTGTGAGTACAGGGAGAAGTTCTATGCGGCCGGCAAGATACCGGGCGGGTTCTTCAAGCGTGAGGGGAGACCTCAGACGAAGGAGGTCCTGAGCTCCAGGCTCATCGACCGGCCGATCCGGCCGCTCCTGCCGTCCCACATGCGAAACGAGATCCAGCTCTACGTGAACGTCCTCTCCGCCGATGGGGATAACGACCCTGACATCCTGGCCTTGATCGGTGCCAGCGCGGCGCTGTCCATCTCGACAGCTCCGTTCGAGGGGCCGACCGCGGCGGTGCGGATCGGGCTTGTGGAAGGCGAGTATGTCGTCAACCCGACGTTCGAAGTGCTGGAGGGGAGTCGCCTGAATCTCGTCATCGCCGGCACAGATGAGGCCGTCGTGATGGTCGAGGGGTCGGCGCTCGAGATATCCGACGCTGAGATGCAGCGGGCGCTCGAGGTCGGTCACGGCGAGATCAGGAAGGCCATCGCTCTTCAGCACGAGCTCCTGTCGAAGCTGGAGATCAAGAAGATCGAGATTCCGCCGACAGAGCTGCCCGATGGGCTCGCTGACCGGGTCCGGAACGACTACGGCGCGCGCGTGACCGAGGCGGTCCACATTCAGGAGAGGCTGCCCAGGCGCGAGGCCCTCGACGCGATCAAGGAAGAGGCTCGGACCGCCCTCGACGAGGACTATCCCGAGCAGAGAGGGGGCATCGGCGACATCATCCACGACGTGGAGAAGGCCGAGATCCGCAGGATGATCCTCGACGACGGCAAGCGTGTGGATGGCCGCGCTGCGGACGAAGTCAGGGGAATCGTCTGTGAGACGTCGGTTCTGCCTCGAACTCACGGGTCCGCCGTTTTCACTCGGGGCGAGACGCAGGCGCTTGCGGTGATGACGTTGGGTTCCACTCGGGACGAGCAGAAGATCGACGCGCTCGAGGGCGAGTCCTGGCGGAGCTTCATGCTGCACTACAACTTCCCGTCGTTCTCGGTAGGCGAGGTCAGGCCCATCAGGGGACCGGGTCGCAGGGAAATAGGGCACGGCAATCTGGCGGAGCGAGCGCTCATGCCTGTCATCCCGCTGGACGAGCTCTTCCCATACACGATACGGCTCGTGTCCGATGTCCTCGAGTCTAACGGCTCGTCGAGCATGGCCACGGTCTGCGCCGGCTCTCTGGCACTGATGGACGCGGGTGCGCCCACCAAGGCGGCCGTTGCCGGCGTCGCGATGGGACTCGTCAAGGAAGGCGAACGCTACGCGGTGCTGACGGACATCCTCGGGCTCGAGGATCATCTCGGCGACATGGACTTCAAGGTCGCCGGCACGCGCGAGGGCATCACGGCCTTCCAGCTGGACTCGAAGATCGGCGCCATCCCGACGGACCTGCTGAGCGAGGCCCTCGGGAAGGCCCACACCGCCCGCATCCACATCCTGGATGTCATGGACGGTGAGCTGGCCGCGCCGCGGCCGCAGCTGTCCGACTTCGCGCCACGGATCGTGATGGTTCAGGTCCCGCCCGAGAAGATCGGCGAGATCATTGGTCCAGGTGGCAGGGTCATCAGGAAGATGCAGGAAGAGACGGAGACCAAGATCGACATCAACGACGAGGGTATCGTCAAGATCTCCGGCGACTCCCAGGACGGCGTCCAGACTGCGCGCGAGACCATCGAGCTCATGATGAAGGAGCCCAAGGTCGGCGAGGAGTACGAGGGACCCGTCAAGAGCATCACGGACTTCGGCGCTTTCATCGAGATACTGCCGAACCGCGATGGTCTTTGCCACATATCCGAACTTGAGTATCACCGGGTGAACTCGGTCGAGGACGTGGTGAAGATGGGAGAGATGGTCAAGGTCAAGGTCATCGGTATCGAGGACCACGGCAAGGTAAGGCTCTCCCGGAAGGCGCTCATGCCGAAGCCGGAAGGCTACGTGGAGCCGCCGAAGCGAGACAGGCCTCCTTCTCGTTCCGGTGCGAGATCCGGCGGAAGGTCGTCGGGCGGCCGCGGCGGTCGCGGCGGCAGGCGCTAGACCGGCCGGGATGAAGACGCAGAAGCAGGGCCGACGGCGACCGAAACCGGTCGTCGTCGGTTCCGGCGCCCTCCGGGGCGCACCGGCCGGTATCGAATTGGAGTGCGTGCGAGGATGGACAGGATCGAGGTCGAGATAGTGCGGCTTCCGGGTTCCGAGGGGCTGCCGCTGCCTCGCTACATGAGTGGCGGGGCATCAGGGCTGGACCTGCCCGCGGCCGTCCCGGCGCCCGTCACCATCGCCCCGGGAGCCATTGAGCTAGTGCCCACCGGATTCGCAATCGCGGTTCCGGAAGGTTACGAGGCCCAGGTCCGTTCGCGGAGCGGCATGGCCCTCAGGCACGGGGTCTTCGTACTCAACAGCCCCGGGACCATTGACTCGGACTACCGGGGTGAAGTGGGCGTGATACTGGCGAATCTCGGCAAGGAGCCCTTCGCGGTCGCGCGCGGGGACAGGATCGCGCAGCTGGTCGTTGCGCGCGTGTCCAGCGTTTCGTGGGTGGAGGGCGAGATTCTCGTGTCCACGGGGCGCGATTCGGGCGGATTCGGCCACACGGGCGGCGACGGCGGCGCCGGTTCCTGACGGGGAGATGGCGAATGGCTGGTCCCGGCGGCCTCAAGTGCTCGGTTCTCCGTGCTCTGGATTTCATCTTCGTTCTGAGACCCACGGTCGTAATCGTCATGTGGGTCTTTTTCTTTGCAGGCGCAGGGCTGGCAGCGAGGGCGAGCGGCGGCTCGCTGTCGCTGCTTCTTCCGTCGCGAGACGTCCTGCTTGGATTCGGCGCCATGACCGCGGTGTTAGGCGGCGGGTGCCTCCTCAACCAGATCTCCGACGTCGAGACCGACCGTGTCAATGAAAAGCTCTTCTTCCTGCCGCGCGGCATCATCTCAATGCGGGCGGCGTGGGTCGAGCTGGCGGTCGTGTGGCTGCTCGCTGCGGGGCTGGCTGCTCCTCTCGCCTCAGGTTTCAGGCTTGTTCTCGTGGCGTCGCTCCTTCTGAACATCACTTACTCGGCGCGACCGGTCAGGGCCAAGTCGCACTGCCCATGGGACATGGTGTGGAACGGCCTCGGATTCGGCTTCGCGGCGGTCGCGGCCGGATGGGCATCTGTAGCACCGCTCAGCCCGACCATCATTCCGCTCGGCCTGACTTACACGTTGGCGGTCGCCGGCATCACCGCGTCGACGACGGTGCTCGATGTGGAGGGGGACCGGGCTCTAGGCCTTCGGACCACGGCGGCGGTTCTCGGGGAATCGGGCGCGAGCGCACTGACTCTCGTGCTTATGGGAGCCGCCGGGATTGCCGGCGCGGTGATGTTCGATCCGCTCGGGTTCTTCGTCCCGGTGCTCTCTCTTCCGCTTCTTGTCCGAGCGCACGTGACGCGCGACAGAGCACACAGGACCGCGGCGAACCAGTTCACGGTGGGCGTGTTCGCCGTCGTCGCGTCGATTCGAGCGCCGTATCTGCTTATCCTGCTTGCCCTCGTGTACTTCGGTTCGCGTGCCTACTACAGGGCCCGCTTCGGGTTCTCCTACCCCGGCGTGGGAACCCCCTAGCGTCTTCACAGGCTTTTCCATTGACATCCGTCGAGCACGCTTCCTATTCTCGGCGAGCCTCACAGAGGCTTTCCGGGAGGACCAGACGTGCCTGAAGCCGTCCGCGACAGAAGTCTCAGGTGGCTGTCCCGCGTGATGTTCGTTGTCGCGGGAGTCGCCGCGTTCTCGCTGGTCGCGCAGTACGGGTTCTATCTGAGCGAGCAGGACCGGCGACTCTTGAGCATGGTGGACCTCGTCATCGTCGGGGTCTTCATGCTTGACGCGGTCGTGCGGTTCGCCATGTCGCGAAGGAAGGGCTCGTATCTCAAGGCGCGCTGGCCGGCACTGGGCATCGTGGTGCTGATAGTCGCCCAGCTCATCCTCGTGTTCGTTCTCCATGGGCGCGGAGGCCTGCCGGCAGTCATGTCGAGACCGGGCGTGTTCTCACTGGCGAAGGGCTACATAGTTGTGCTCCAGGTCTACCTGGTGCTCCTGATCCTCGGCGAGGCCGTGCGCGCCAACAGGAGCGTCGCGTCGACCAGGATCGCACCGGCGCGAACAGTCATCGCGTCGTTCCTGCTCATCATCATCGTCGGCGCCCTCCTGCTGGCGACGCCTCGAGCGACGGTCGGGGGACGCATGGCCGCGATTGACTCGCTCTTCACCGCCACGTCCGCCGTGTGCGTCACGGGCCTCATCGTCGTGGATACGGGCAGCCACTTCACCAGGTTCGGCCACACGATCATCATCACGCTCATCCAACTCGGGGGCCTGGGACTCATCACGTTCGTGACCTTCTTCGCGACGGTCCTCAGGGGAGGACCGGGAGTACGCGAGAGCCTCGTGCTGCGAGGCATCATGACGTTCGAGACCATCGGCCGGATAGGGCGAACCCTCAGATACGTCATCGGCATCACCTTCCTCATGGAGATTGCGGGCGCGGCGTTGCTCTATCTGACGACCAGGTGTGACTTCGGGACGACGGCCCAGGCCGTGAGGGCGTCCGTCTTCCACTCGGTGTCGGCGTTCTGCAACGCCGGGTTCTCCCTGAACGCGACCAGCTTCGAGCGCTACGTGGCGAACGTCCCTGTCAACCTGGTGATGACGTCGCTCATCATCGTGGGTGGCCTCGGTTACCCCGTCCTCATGAGCGTCGTGAACAGGTATCCTCTGATCGGACGGGGGGCGGGGGCGGGGAGGCGTTGGCCCCTTCATGTGCGCCTGGTGCTGGCGATGACTGTGGCGCTGCTCCTTCTGGGAACGCTCTCGTTCCTCGCCTTGGAGTGGAACGGCACACTGGCAGGCAAGCCGTTCGGAGCGAAGCTCCTGGCGTCCTACTTCGGCTCGGTCACTGCCCGAACCGCGGGATTCAACACGGTGCGAACGGCGGCGCTGGCTCTGCCAACGCTCTTCCTGCTGGCCTCGCTGATGTTCATCGGGGGCTCTCCCGGCGGGACGGCCGGAGGGGTGAAGACCGTCACGGTGGGTCTGGTGCTCGCGTCCATTCGGTCGATGTTCAGGGGGACGGACCGGGTGGAGTTCTTCAAACGCCGGGTGCCCGACTGGCTGGTCAGGGAGGCGCTCGTCGTGGTCTCTATGGGAATATTGGTCGTTGTGGGCGGCACGATCGTGCTCCTCGTGGTCGAGGATTTGACTTTGAGCCAGGTGATCTTTGAGGTAGTCTCGGCCTTCGGAACCGTTGGGCTTTCCACGGGGATCACGCCGTCGCTCTCGGTCGCGGGCAAGCTGTCTCTCATCCTCATCATGCTCGCCGGGCGCGTGGGCCCCCTCACGCTGGCTCTGGCGCTCGCCCAGCGTCGCGACCAGCCGCTCTACGACTACCCGGAGGAGAGGGTCATCATCGGATAGCGGCCGTGAGCCGCCAGGGCGGCAGCGAGACGGGCCCCGTATCGGAGCAGGCTCGCGAGCCGATCGAAGCAGATGCCGGAGGTTCGGATGAAGCGCTACGCAGTGATCGGGCTGGGACTTCTGGGCAGGACCGTCGCACGGGAGCTGGCAGGACGGGGGGCCGAGGTCATCGCGGTCGACATGCAGCAGGAACTGGTTCAATCGATGGCGGAGGAAGTGCCTCTGGCCGTTCGGCTGGACTCGACCAACCGTGAAGCGCTGAAGCAGCAGGGCATCGATCAGGTCGACGCCGCGCTGGTCGCCATAGGTGAGAACTTCCAGGCCGCGGTACTGACGACGGCGCTCCTCAAGGAGTTCGGGATCGAACGCGTCATCTCGCGCGCGGGGACGGTGGAGGAGGCGCGGATACTCCGGCTGGTCAACGCGGACGAGGTCGTGCTCGTCGAGGAGATGGTTGCGAGGAGGCTGACGACCCGCCTGATGAGCCCCAGCCTGGTAGAGATGGTCGAGCTGACGCCGGGCATGAGTCTCGCGAAGATAGAGGCCCCACCGGAAATGCTCGGGAAGACGCTGGCGTCACTCAAGTTCAGGCAGCGCTACGGACTGAACGTCGTGGCGGTCATCAAGAAGGGTGCTGACGCCCAGAGCGGGCCGGCGACCATACTGCCGGACCCGGACGAGGTGATCGAAGAGGGTGACATCCTGCTGGTCGACGGACCGGACGAGGCGATCGAACGGCTGGCGTCGGGGGACAACGACTAGGACCGCGCCTGCGGGACCATCTCGGGCGTGTGGCGCCGGAGCGGGGTCCGCGGGCGTTTTCTTTGCTCAGGGACAGCGAAACGCGGGGACGATCATGAGACAGCGCTACTACATCGGCGACATGGGGGACTACGACGGGCGGGAAGTGACCCTGGAGGGGTGGCTCGCCGGGAGACGGTCGAGCGGCAAGATCCTGTTCCTGCAGGTGCGGGACGGGACCGGCTTCATACAGTGCGTTGCGGGCAGGGGGGACGTGGACGATCAGACTTTCGAGGAACTGGCGGCGCTGCCCATGGAGTCGTCTCTCAGAGTGACCGGGCGTGTCGCGGCCGACGACCGCGCCCCGGGAGGGTTCGAGGTCTCTCTTGTTCGAGCCGAGGTCGTTTGCGCGGCTTCTGAGGAGTACCCCATCACGCGGAAGGAGCACGGTGTGCCCTTCCTGATGGACCACCGCCATCTCTGGATCCGTTCCTCGCGCCAGTTCGCCGTCCTCAGGATCAGGGCGACCGCGATTCGGGCGGCGACGAACCACCTCGATTCCAGGGGCTACCTCCAGCTCGACACGCCGATTCTCACGCCGACCGCGTGCGAAGGCACGACGACACTGTTCGAGACCAACTACTTCGAGGAGCGAGCGTACCTGTCTCAGAGTGGCCAGCTCTACAACGAGGCGACGGCAATGGCGTTCGGGAAGGTCTATTGCCTGGGGCCCTCCTTCCGTGCCGAGAAGAGCAAGACGAGGCGGCACCTCATCGAGTTCTGGCAGATCGAGCCGGAGATCGCGTACGCCGACCTCGATGACGTGATGGACATCCAGGAGAGGCTGGTCGAGGAGATGGTCGGGAGCATTCTCTCCGAAAGGGCGGCCGAGCTGAACGTGCTCGAGAGGGACACGGAGGCCTTGGCGCGGGTGAAGGCCCCGTTCCCTCGCATCACGTACACGGAAGCGGTGGAGCGTCTCAACAGGGCCGGTCACGATTTCCAGTGGGGCGGTGACTTCGGTGCGGAGGACGAGACGATCCTCTCACGGATGTTCGACAGGCCGGTGCTGGTCACACGCTACCCACGCGAGGTCAAGCCCTTCTACATGGAGAACGACCCCGACGACGAGAGGGTGACGCTCTCGGTCGACATGCTGGCGCCCGAGGGCTACGGCGAGATAGTCGGCGGCGGCCAGAGGATGATGGACGCGACGCAGCTGGAGGATAGGATGCGCGAGGACGGCGTGCCCATCGACGACTACCAATGGTATCTGGATCTCAGGAGATACGGCTCGGTCCCGCACGGAGGCTTCGGACTCGGGATAGAGCGTTTCGTCGCGTGGGTCTGCGGTCTCGCGCACATCCGGGAGACGATTCCGTTCCCGAGAATGCTCTACCGATTGAAGCCCTGACGCTCGGAGGGGATCGGCGCTGCCGTCCGGGGCGCCGCTTCGCTTTCTCATCCAGTCGTGCCGCCGGCAATCGAAGTACAGCCCGTACTCCGCCTGGTGCGGCCGGGCCCCGATCTGCTCGCTCTCGACCGCGGTGAATCCGGGGATGCTCGAACCGTCGAATCCGGTGCCCTTGGTGAGAAGGCGGGGGAGAGACGGGTGGTGGGGATCGTGACGTGGCGCCACCGGCGGATGCGGTGGGACACGAAGACGCCGGTCCCGGAGCTGGAGAGAGGGCGTTGCCGCACCGCGTCCTCGATGCCGGGGC
>DAOWER010000052.1 GCA_030638405.1 Candidatus Eiseniibacteriota bacterium
CTTCCCCGTCAGATGCAGGAACACGCTCTCGAGGTTGGGAACAGTCACGTCAACCGAGAGGATGTCGACTCCGCTGCCCGTCAGCTTCTCCACGACGGTCGGCAGGAGATTCGCGCCCCTGACCACGTTAAGCGTAAGCTCGTCGTCGCTCTTCGCGACCTCGCTGACCTCCGGGAGGGACGCCAGCCAGTCGACCAGGGCATCGTCGAGCCCGTCCGCGCGCACCGCGATGACGCCGGTCGCTCCGATCGAATCGGTGAGCTCGTCGCGCGTTCCCACCGCGATCATCTTACCTTCGTCCATGATGCCCACGCGGTCGCACAGGAACTCGGCTTCCTCCAGGTAGTGCGTCGTGTAGAGAACGGTCAGGCCTTCGGTGTTGAGCTTCTTGACGAGGTCCAGGATGCTCCTGCGGGTGGACGGATCTATCCCCACCGTCGGTTCGTCGAGGAACAGCACGTCGGGTCGGTGAAGCAGCCCGGCCGCGATGTTGATCCGTCTCTTCATCCCTCCCGAGAGTGTGTCAATCCTACTGCTCGCGCGGTCGGAGAGCTGCACGACGTCCAGCAGCTCGTCAACGCGCCGTGCCAGGGCCCGGTCGCGCAGCCCGTACATCCTGCCCCAGAACATCAGGTTGTCGCGCGCAGAGAGAGTCGCGTAGAGCGCGATTTCCTGCGGGACGACTCCGATCTTCGAGCGGGCCGTGAGTGAATCCGTGACGGCGTCGATTCCTGAGACCGATGCTGACCCGGACGTCGGGGGCGTGATGCAGGAGAGGATGGATATGATCGTCGTCTTGCCCGCGCCGTTCGGACCGAGGAGCCCGAAGATCTCCCCCGCGGCCACCTCGAAGCTGATCGCGTCCAGGGCGACCAGCTCTCCGTAGCGTTTGACGAGATTCCGTACCCTTATGACGGGTTCGACGCTCATGAGTGCCTCCGAGAGTGAGTTGTAGCAGTGGTCGGGGGCGCGGGTCCCGGACGTGGGGGAGGACGCGCCCGTCAGACGACCGACTTGTCCGTCGTCACGGGTCCATCGGTGAAGCGACGCGCGTTCAGGCGGGAGATGTCGAGGTCCGGCTCAGTACCCGCCACCGCCTGCGCGACCAGCATGGCGACCTTTGGCGCGACCATGAATCCGTGTCCCGAGAAACCGTTCGCCTGGAAGAACCCCTCCACGCCGTCGGTCTCGCCCAGCAACGGCTGCGCGTCCGGCGTCAGGTCGTAGAGGCCGCCCCACTGCCTGACGACCTTCACGGATCGCAGTCGCGGCATGAGGAACGCCAGCTTCGCCGACATCGTGGTGAGGAACTCGAGGCTCGACGTCTGGTTGAATCCCGCGGGCTCGTCCGGATCTCCGAATCCCCCTATCACCGACCCGTGCTTGGCCTGCCTGAAGTAGATCCCGAAGCTGAACGAGATGATCATCGGGTGGAAGAAGCGCTCGAGCGGCTCCGTGACCAGGATCTGCCGACGGCACGGAGTGATGGGGAGGTCCACACCCGCGGTCGCAGCTATCGGAACCGAGTGGCTGCCGGCGACGTTGACCACGAGCGGAGCACTGATGGTCCCTCTCGACGTCTCGACGCCCGTCACCTTCCCACCATCCGTCAGGACCCTCGTGACCGGCGTGAAGAGCTCGATCTCGACCCCGAGGCGGCGCGCGGCGTCGGCGTAGGCCTGGGTGGTCAGGAACGGATTGGCGCTCGCGTCCGACGGGCAGTAGGTCGCCATGCGGACGCCGTCGGTGTTCAGCTCGGGGACGACGCGCTCAACGATCTCGTCGGGAGTCAGGATTGCAACATCGAGGCCGAGCCCCTGCTGGAGACCAACGTTCTTCTCGAACTGAGCCACGTCCTCGTCGGTGTACGCGAGGACCAGGTAGCCGCCCTGGAGGAACTCGATGTCGGCATCGAGCTCTTCCTCGAGGGTCGAGAACTCCCTGACGCTCTCGATGGCGAGTCGCGTGTTCGCCTCCGTACTCCACTGCTGGCGGATCCCTCCGCCGCACCGGCCCGTCGCGCCGCTCGACAGGTAGTCAGCCTCCACAAGGACGCAGTCGGTCATGCCGCCCCTCGCCAGGTAGTAGGCGATGGCGGCGCCGACCACTCCGCCTCCTATGATGACGCACTCGGCTCTACTCTTCATCACCGGTCCCGGTCAGGGTCTCTATCCTCACTGCGCCCGGTTCCTCCAGTGTGCCTATCTCGACGGGCCTCGTCGGCGGCCGGACGGCCGGGTACGGCACGTCGGGCGCCTTGGCCCCGGTCTTCTCCGCGATTATCCGCGCGATGAGCCTCGAGCACGTGCGGCCCTGGCACGGACCCATCCCGCAGCGGAGGATTCGCTTGATCTCCTCGGTGGTCGTGAGGCCCGCATCGATCGCGTCCACGATCTCACCGTAGGTGACGTCTTCACACCTGCATATGATGACGTCGCGGTTCATGCGGTCGAGTCCTTCGCGGTGAAGTGCCGCACGTCCATCGCGTGGTCCGCAGGCACAGAGAGAGTGACTATCGGGGTCCGGTCCAGCGCC
This sequence comes from Candidatus Eiseniibacteriota bacterium, assembly GCA_030638405.1. GTDB lineage: Bacteria > Joyebacterota > Joyebacteria > Joyebacterales > Joyebacteraceae > JALGZG01. Next base: position 2,536 of record DAOWER010000052.1, read on the forward strand.
TTCGCCGACAGGACCCGCTCGACCGTTCCTTCACCCAGGACCTCGCCTTCCCTCGACAGCGTCACCACGGTGTCGCCGACGGTGGGGAGGGGGAGGTACTCGTAGGGAAGCGAGACCGTCGCGGCGCCGGCATCCAGGCTCATGTCGAGCACGAAGATCGCGAGCCCGGGGCACGCGCTGACGCAGAGCCCGCATCCGTCGCAGATGTCGAAGTCGACCGACGGCGTGCCGTTCATATCGCCCTCTATGCGTATGGCGCCCTTGGGGCACGCTTCCACACACGGGTTGCACGGGATGCTCTCGACGCACTCGATGATGACGAAGGGTCCTAGGGCCTTCCTTTCCGCCGGGGGCACGAGGGGCAGAAGCTGCCGTGGTTCGAGGATGCCGTCAGACCTGTGGCTCACTGGTCACCTCCACACGACCGCGCCAGTTCGACCATCTTCTGCTTGCCGGCTCTGGGATGCTCTCCGAACGGGCCGGCCCTGAGCGCGCGGAGACCTTCCTCCACCTCAATCCTGAGGCGCGTCAGTTCATCTGCGTCGGGGCGTGTGAGGAGCTTCGCGGCGGCGGAGAGGCCGGCGAGCCGCCCCTCAAGCATCGCCGTCGATGCCTCTTCGATGCCGGACGCGTCGCCCGCGACGTAGACGCCGGGAACCGTGGTCTCGAGATCCGTGTCGTGTATCGCAACCCGACCGCCCAGTTCTGCGACGTACGCTTCGTCGCAGCCGAGCTGCGAGGCCAGCTCGCAGTTCGGGGTCAGCCCGACGGCCAGGCAGATCGTGTCCACTTCGAGCTTGATCTCGGTGCCCTCGATGGGCCGCCAGTCACCGTCGATCTCTGAGATGATGGCGCCCTCCACGCGGTCGGTCCCCACAGCGTGGAGAAGCGTGTGCGACGTCATGACCGGAACGCCGGCACGCCTGACTTTTGCCGCGTGCACATGGTAGCCGCCGATTTCGGGCAGCCCCTCCACGACGGCCGCCACCTCGACGCCGGCCTGAAGCAGCTGGTAGCTCACGATGAGCCCGATGTTGCCCGCGCCCACCATCAGGACCCTCTTGCCTGGAGCGACACCGTCAACGTTCATGAGCGTTTGGACGGCCCCGGCCCCGTAGATCCCGGGGAGGTCGCCGTTGGGAAACGCCAGCATGTTCTCGGAGGCGCCCGTGGCCAGGATGACTGAGTCTGCCGTCAGGCGGTGCAGCCTGCCGTTCCGGAGAAGCGCAAGCACCTTGCCGGGGTAGAGACCCAGAACCGTGGTGCCGGTCATGACGCTGACCGGCAGGTCCTCGATCTCCTTCAACAGTATTTCGCCGATGTCGATGCCGCGCACTCGGGCGTGGTGTTCCTTCGACCCGAAGAACATGTGGGTCTGCTTGATCAGCTGACCGCCCGGAACGGGGTTCTCATCGAGGACAACGCACTCGACCCCGAGCCGTCCCGCCGCGACGGCCGCCGAGAGACCAGCCGGCCCGGCGCCGACTATGGCGAGCGGGACACTGCCCAGGTCTCGCGGGTAGTCTGGGTCCGAGGGGGCTTCCGTGAAGCGCACGTCCGGGATGGTACCCTTGCCCGTCTGTGTCTCGACCCTCATGCCCGCCTTGAGAGCGGTCACGCACGTCATCACGTTCGGGACGCCGTCGACTGTCATCAGGCACGACGAGCACCTGCCGATGGCGCAGAAGAAACCCCTAGGCCTGTTGAGCCTGATGCTGTGCCGGAGCACGCGAACGCCCGCCGCGTGCAGCGCCGCAGCAATGGATTCACCCTCGTGTCCCTCGAGCTTCCGCCCGTCGTGCTCGAACTCGACGAGTGGACCCTTCTGGAAGTCGAGAATCGGGTGTTCCCTGATGCGCACGATGTCCGGTTCCCTGTCGGAGGCGTCCCGAGGATCCGTTGGACCCGCGGGCGCGGTAGAGAGAATGACGTTGAAGGACCGCGGCGTCTCCCGTTAGAATGAACTCTTGGTTCGGGCTTCCCGCGCGTGCGGGAGCCCGAGGCGCCACGGCCCAAGAAGATACCACCCGCTGCTTGGCCGGGGCAACCCGAATCGTGAGCGCGCATTCGCCGCGAGTGTCTGTTCGAACTGAGTCGGCGCCGGTGGAGAGCGGGCCGTGGTCGATGGCCCCGGGACCGCGCGCGACGGAGGAGAGGATGATCGTACCGACAGCACTGACGATCGCGGGGTCCGATTCCTCCGGGGGCGCTGGAATCCAGGCCGACCTCAAGACGATGTCCGCGTTCGGCGTCTTCGGAACCACGGCGCTGACGGCGGTCACGGCTCAGAACACACTGGGGGTGACCGAGAGCCTGTTCCTCTCACCCGGTCTGGTCGCCCGCCAGATAGACGCCGTAATCGACGACATCGGGGCGGACGCGGCCAAGACGGGTATGCTGGGAACGGCCGCGGTCATCGAGGCGGTGGCCGAGCGCATCGCGCACCACGGCATCCCCAATCTGGTCGTCGACCCCGTGATGATTGCTACATCGGGGGCGGCCCTGATAGAGGACGACGCGGTCGGAGCGCTCAGGGCCGCTCTTCTACCGCGCGCCTGCGTCGTGACGCCGAACATCCCGGAAGCGGAAACTCTGTCAGGGGTCAGCGTCGTCTCATTAGAGACGATGGAAGAGGCCGCCCGGGCGGTGCACGCGCTTGGCGCCGCCAACGTGCTCGTGAAGGCGGGGCACATGGAGGGCAGCGCCACCGACGTGCTGTTCGATGGTGAAGTCATCACTCGCTTCACGGTCGAGCGCATCGAGGGCGGCAAGATACACGGAACGGGGTGCACGCTGTCGGCGGCCATCGCGTCAGGACTGGCGCTCGGGCTCGAGCTTACGGACGCGGTGGTCAGGGCGAAGGCGTTCGTGACACGCGCCATCGCGGAGGCGCTCGGAATGGGCCACGGCAGCGCGCTCATGAATCACTTCGTGTCGGTAGAGGAGCGCTGAGCCCGGTCCGGTCCGCGCGGTCAGGCCGGGCGCGGACGCACTCGAAACGGAGGACTGCACTGAGGCACGTATTCGGACCCGTCCCATCACGGAGGCTTGGCTTTTCGCTCGGCGTGGACCCGGTCGTCCCCAAGACGTGTACGCTGGACTGCGTCTACTGCGAGCTCGGTCCCACCACGGACAGGACTGTTGCGCGGAAGCCCTACGTTCCCGTCGACGGGATACTGGAGGAACTGGGGGCCCGGCTGGCCGAGAATCCGGAGCTGGACTTCATCACGCTCTCCGGGTCGGGCGAGCCCACGCTCAACTCGGACATAGGC
>DAOWER010000181.1 GCA_030638405.1 Candidatus Eiseniibacteriota bacterium
CCGCAGCTCGGGATGCCCCAGATGTGCCACTCGTCCTCACCGGCGATCGCATCGCACGAGCCCCAGAACTCGGGCGTGATGCCGGTGTAGACCGGGTTCTTGAGCATTCGGCCCAGACGCCCCTTCTTGATCTCCCACGCGATCTCGCAGCCGAACTGGAAGTTGAGCCGCTGCTGGTCGATGCTCCAGCTCTTGTTCGAATCTATGAGGATGCCGTCCTCCGTGTCCGCGATGATCTCCTGGAGCGTCCCCTGCCCCGGCAGCAGGCTGATGTTGGTCATGCGCACCAGAGGGATGCGGTTCCACCCGTCCGCCCTCATCGTGCCGTTGCTGCGAAGTCCGATCCTCGGCGCCGTCTCCCGGCTCATCAGGTAGCCCGAGAAGATGCCCTCGCGAACGATGTCCGTGCGCTGAGCGGGCACTCCCTCGTCGTCGTAGCCGAACGAGCCTAAGCCCCCGGGCGACGTCGCGTCGGCGACTATGTTGACTATGTCGGACCCGTAGCGGAACTCACCGAGCTTGTCGACATCGAGAAAGCTCGTGCCGGCGTAGGACGCCTCGGTTCCGAACACGCGGTCGAGCTCAATAGGGTGCCCGCACGATTCGTGAACCTGCAGCGCCAACTGAGTTCCCCCGATAATCAGGGTCGTGTTCCGCGACGGACACTCGTCGGCCCGGAGAAGCTCCACCGCCTCGCGTCCGGTCTTCTCGGCGTGGCCCGGAAGGTCGAGAGAACGAGTGAACTCGAACCCTGACGTCGCGTAGTCGCCGCGGAAACTCGCAGGATACGAGCGGGTCTGCCGCTCGCCTCCCTCCATGGCCGTCGCGGCGATGCCGCCGCCGGTCTCGACGATCGTCTGCTCTATGTCGCTGCCCTCCGTGTTGACGAAGAGCTTCTCCGTCCTGAAGCTCATCATCGACGCGGTGGCGAACCGAACCTCGGAGGCCTTCGACATGCCCTCGCAGGACCTGGCCAGGATGTTGAGCTTCTCGGACAGCGGTACGTCGAAGGGATTCTCCTTCACCTCGTTTGTGTAGACGTCCACGACGGCCTCCTGACCGTCGAGGAGTACCCCGGAGCCCCCGACCCGCCCGCTCGCCCTGGCGATGGCCAGAGCCTGGTCGGCAACCTCCGCCACGGCCTCAGGCGTTGTGTCCGAGCTCGAGGAGAAGCCCCACGCTCCCCCGTCCAGCACTCGGATGCCGAACCCCTCTGACTCGGTGACGGAACCGGTCTCCATCTCGCCGTTCTTCATGACGAGAAGCTCCGTCGTCGTTCGGACCCGCCTGGCGTCGGCGTAGTCGACGCCCTTCTTGCGAAGCGAGTTCATCGCTTCCTTGAGCAGTTCCTTCAAAAGATTACCTCCTCCGCTCCGACCGCCCGAACGCGGGCGGGTCGCTACCATTGGTCATCCTCAACAAGACACTGCGCCGCGAAAGCAGCCGTCGCGCCGTCACCGACGGCGGTGGATATCTGCCTCAGCAGCTTCGATCGGCAGTCCCCTGCCGCGAGGATGCCCCTGACGTTAGTCTTCATCTCGCTGTCTGTCAGTAGGAAACCGTCCGGCGCCGCATCGACGATGCCGCCCAGGAACTCGGTCTTTGGCTCGAGCCCGACGAAGAGGAAGACGCCTGCGACCGGATGAGTAATCTGCTCCCCGGTCTTCACGTTCTTGAGATCGATGGACTCGACACCGTCGGCGCCGTTGATACGCTCGACCACGCAGCTGCAGAAACACTCGATCTTCTCGTTCTCCTGAACGCGCTCCCGGAGAATCGGTACCGCCCGGAACTCGTCGCGACGGTGTATCAGATAAACGCGCGTCGCGAAGGTCGTGAGATACAGCGCTTCCTGCAGCGCACTGTCGCCGCCTCCCACGACGGCGATCTCGAGACCCTTGTAGAACGGCCCATCGCAGGTCGCGCAGTACGACACGCCTCTACCCAGGAACTCCGCCTCGCCGGGAACGCCCAGCTTCTTGTAGGCGGTGCCCGTCGCCACTATCACCGAGCGGGTCTCGAACGCGTCCGAGCCGGCGGTCACCACGAAGCCGTCGCCCGCGGCCGCAATCGAGGTTGCCGCGGCCGTCTTCAGCTCGGCCCCGAAGCTCGTCATCTGCTCGCTCATTCCCGCAATCAGTTCGGCGCCCGTCGTCGGTCCGACCCCGGGGTAGTTCTCTATGTGAGAGGTGACGACAACCTGTCCACCAGGCATCATGCCCTCGAGAACCAGCGTCCTGAGCCTCGACCGACCCGCATAGATGCCGGCCGTCAGGCCGGCTGGTCCCGCTCCGATCACTACCACATCGTACTTCTCCATGTCCGACTCCTGTGTCCGGGTCGTGGAATCGATCAGGCAGCCATTATAGCCGAAAGGGGAATGGCGCGCCAGCCGCGAGTCCGGCGTGCGGACGTGCCCGCCGGACGGCGGCCGACCCGACACGGGGCGGCGAACAGCTAATTGCATGAAGGAAGGGGGCTCGCATCGCGAGCCCCCTCGTGAACCGCAGTCGCCGGCCGCGCCGGCTTCCTGCCGCGCGCACCTACGGAATGATGCGCGGCGTGATCTTGATCAGAAGGTCGGACTTCTTGACCTGCGTCGTCGTGTGCCTGAAGAGGTAGCCGAGGATGGGGATGTCGCCCAGAAGCGGCACCTTCGTGATGTTCTCGGTCTCGTCCTCACTCAGGAGACCGGCGATCATGAATGTCTGGCCGTTCATGACCCGAACCTGCGTCTTCGCCGTGCGCTCCTTTGTCCACGGGACCTCGTCGTTCGGACCCCTGAACCCGACGATGGTGCTGACGCTCGGCTCGACCATCACGGTGATGTGACCGTCACCTGCGGCCCGCGGCGTGACCGTAACCGAGACGCCCACCCGCTCCTTTTCCACCTGGAGTTCCATGACGCCGCCGGTCGTCAGGTTGGACACCGTGTAGGGAATGACGTCGCCGATGTGGATCTCGGCCGTCCGGTTATTGAGGGTCGCGAGCTTCGAGTTGCTCAGGACCTTCGCACCGCCGTCTTGCTCGAGGATGTCCAGCGCGACCTCGAGCGCCTTGGCCTGGCGGAAGACATCGTCCACGCTGAATCCGCGATTGACGAAGGGCATGATCTCGGGCACCTCGTCGTAGCCCGAGTCCATCGGCGGCGTGCCCCCGGGCCCCGGCTCGGCGAAGATGACGGTCTGGTGCATGATCCTGTTCCAGTCGATACCGAGCTCCACCATCCTGTCCGTAGCGACCTCGATGACCTCGGTCTCGAGCATGATCTGCAGCGGAGGCACGTCGAGATCCTCGACGATGCCCCGAATCTGGTCGATCATACCGGGAGTGGCCACGACGACCAGTCGATTGCCACCCGGGTCCGCAGCTACTCTCTCGGCGACCTTCTCAACGAGCGGAACGAGCTCGAAGGCGTCCGCATACTGGATCTCGAGGACATACGCCGAGAAACCAGTATCCTGCGTCAGCTGGTCCTGCGGAGCGACGAGCACCGAGTTACCGATGCGCTCGTAGCCCAAACCAGACGCGCGGACGATGAGGTTCAGCGCCTCCTCGATGGGCGTGGCGGTCAGGTGAATCGAGATCTCCCTCGTCTCGACGTCGGTGCTCGCCACGATGTTGAGCCCGCTCTTCTCCGACAGCACGGTCAGAATGTCCATGAGCGGCGTGCCGGTGGCGTGCAGCGTGATCGGCGTGTCCCCCAGATCACTCGCGGCCATCGCCGGAACGACACAGGCCAGCAACAGGGCCACAGCAACTACGACAATCGAAGTCTTCACGGTAGTACCCTCCGGTTGTTCCCGGGGTCAGAACGGGTATTTCTTCGTCCCGGCCTCACCCACTATCGTCACTCCATCTGGTTCAATCGCTGTTACACGGCCTCCGGTAATCTCGTCGCCCACCCTGATGGTGATGTTCTGGCTGCCGAGCGTGAGAAACGCCCGTGGGTCGTCGTCGCCCATGAGAATCGCAGTCACGCTGTACGACGGCCACCTGGGGACCTTGCGCGCGGTCTGCGTCGGGGCGGGTTTCGGCTTCGGTGCGGCCTTGTACGTCACCATCGGGTCCCGGTCGTCGCTCGTCACCGCCTCCTCGCCGCTCGATTCCTCGATGTCTTCTACAAGCAGCGCGATCTCGTTGACCTTGGTCTGTATCTCACCGGGGCCTGCCTCGGCGGAAACGGAGACGGCGTGTCCGTCACTGGCCGTCCCCGTGATGGCACGTGTGGCCACGTACGTAGACGCCGCGGTCGCCAGAACCGCCACCAGCACAACCAGTATCGTCTTCCCTTTCATGAAACCTCCATAAGGTGTCGGGATCCGGACCCGAACCGAATCGCCTAATGCCCTGTGACGGTAACCGTCAACGTCGCCGAGTGCGTCTTCCTCTGTCGCACCTGTTTCGAGTGAAGCTCGAACGAGTTGACTACGACAACCTCAGGCAGGAGTTCCAGATACCTGAGGAAGTTGGCGAACTGCCTGAAGCCGCCCTCGACCTCCAGCTTGAACGTACGGCACGTGTACAACCCGTCCTGCAGCACGCGGCGTGGTTCCACGCGTGTCAGAACCATGCCCGCGTCCTGAATCTCCTCGCTGATGCTGGACAGGAACCGCTGCTCCCCCTCGTTCACCCCCTCGATCTCTGCGGGCAAGAGATTGGAAATCTCTTCGAGGAGAGCGGGATGCCCCACGACGTACGCGTGCTCGGTTTCCGCGACAGCCAGCTCACGGGTCAATTCAATGAGCTTCTCCGTGCGAGGATGGTACACCGTGGCGTCTGCCACCAAGAGAAGCGCACAAGTGGCCATGATGATCGCCAAGCCTACCCAGCTACGGATTCCCATTGCTCGCCCTCACCTCTCACTTGTCGCCCAACGGACAGAATATCTCGAATTCCAGGTACTCGTCTTCCGTCGTCAGCTTCCATCTGGAAGACACCAGCTTGACCGCCGAGAAGCTCTCCGCGAAGATCGGTTCGGCCCTCACGACCGCGATGAATTTCATCAGCTTCGCGAGGCTCTCCTCCTTGCGCCCCGCCCGAAGTCGTCCTTCCATGTGGAACCCCGGTGTCCTGCCGCCGGAGCCGACGAGCGACCCCTCGCTGAACCTGAGTCGCGTGAACCACAGCTCGGGGATGGCGAGCCTGGAAGATGCCGCAAGGATGCTGCTCCATCTTATCTGGGCCGCCCGTGTCCTGATGAGGCTCAGCTCCTCGTCGGAGAGGCCGTGCCCCCCTGCGGTCAACGCGTCCAGCAGCTGAGCGTTGGCTACCTCGACGCGCGCGGTCCTGGCCGTTATCTTCTGCTGACTCTGCACGAGCGCGAAGATGAAGAGCCCGGAGACCACGATGCTGATGCCGAGCAGAGAGACAACCAGCGCGATCTGGCGCAGCTTCCGTTTGATCTCTTTCGACCTCTCGCCGCGGAGGCGGTACACGTTGATCTTGAAAAGCACCGGTCTATCTCCTCCTCGCGAGGCTCATCGCCAGGGCGAACCTCGGACCCTGGAGTTCCCGACCCCGACGATCGATGTCGATCTTGGCGCCGTCCATGTCCTTGAGCGGATTGAGAACCTCCGTCGGCACCTTCAGTGAATCCGTGAAGTGCTCCGCCACACCCTCTGCCAGCGCGCGCCCGCCGCTCAGGTAGATCTTGTCTATGCCGCGTCTCCCGGTCTCGCTGTTGTAGAAGGCCAGGGAGCGCTGCACCTCCTTGAGCACGAACGTCTGCCACTTGCGTCGTGCCCCACTGCTCTCACCCTCTCCGTCGGACGCGTCGGCGCGGCCGGCGCCCCTTGTGACAGGCATGCGGACCGAGCGAGCCAGGAGAAGTCCCCCGGCACGGTAGATCGACAGGCTCAAGGTACTCGCCCCCATCTCGACGGCGGCCACTGCACCATCGACGAGCCCCTCCGCATCGAGCTCGTTCATGAGAGCGAGCGGCACAAGATCGACGGCGCATGGCTCCACGCCTGCTTCGCACAGCAGGCCGATGTGACTGTCGATGTGCCGCTGCTCCACGGCGGCCAGAAGGACGTGCATATCGTCCGCCTTGTCGTCCGCCTCTCCGCCCGTCTCCTCGCCCGTCTCGTCGCCCCTCTCGTCGCCCGTCTCGCGCGCCAGCAGCTGGAAATCCAGCACGAACTCCGACGCGCCGAAGGGCACGTGCTTCTTGGCCTCCCAGCCGATTGATTCTGCCAGATTGGAATCGGGCATCTTCGGGAAGGACACGTGCTTCACGCTGATACCGGGGCCCTCGACGGCCGTAACCACCTGCCAGGACGTCGAGATGTCGGTGCCTGAGGCCTCGAGCGCACTCGTGATCGCGTCCACGCGCGCGGCATTGGCGGCCTCATCGGTCGCACCTCTGTTCACGGTGGGGTAGTCAATCTCCGCCAGAGCAATGCCCGCCAGCTTGACCCTGCCGCCGGCGTGACGCAGCCTCACGGCCTTCACGCTCTGGGCACCCACGTCCAGACCTGTGACGAATTTCCGGGACCCGCCGAACACTCTACCCTCCTGACCTCGCTACGGAATCAGCTCGTTGCGACACACCGCTACCGAGTTGATGTGTACTCTCTGGTCGTCGAACGGCACCGCCGTCGTCCCCATATCGTCAGCGAGCGTCATGCTGATCCATAGCTTGACGCCGTTGCTGGTGGAGAATCGCAGGTCGGTCACGTCGCTCGCGAGGACCGTGCCATGCTGGTTCACTACCTGGTCACCCATTAGAGCGTACGTCGCCAGTGTCGCTGTGGTGCCGCCTATCGTCCTCGTGACGGCGATCGATGTCGAGTCCGCGCCGACTATTACCGTGTCACCATGTCTTGTGTCGAAGGCAATTCTCTTCACAGCTCGGTCACCATTGCGCTGGAGCGCAAGCCTGGCGCCCGAGATATCCCACGTATCCATGGAGGTCAGATACATGCTGAACGCCGCGACGAGAATGACGGCAGCGACGAATCCAGCGATCATGACCTCGAGAGCGGTCAGTCCCGCATTGGTCGCGAGACGTCCGCCGGGCACGCACCTGTGTGTTCGAAGTCTCTTCGTCATTTCGCCACCGCGGTCACGACGCGAACCTCGTCGCGCACCCAGTTTTCCGGCCACTGCAGTGTGAGATCAACGACCTTGGCCTCGGTCGTGATGCCGGAGTCCAGCCACGATGTGTCTCTGACAGTCCAGTTGATCAGACCGACCAGGTCGTCCCGCGTGTCGGGTGTCCCTCTGTCGTCGAGAACGATGCGCGGGTCGCCGGGGTGCGTTCCGACATCCATGGTCAGGCTCGTCCACTCGACCACGGCATCGGTCGAACCATACCCCGCATACTTGAGTTCCTCGACCTTGAGCTGCGCCGCCTTCGCCGCCACCCGCCTCTCTCCCTCGAACTCTACCTGCATGCGTCCGCTGAAGAGCATCTGGTAGAGAAAGACGATGGCTATGGCGAACACGACCACAGAGACCAGGACCTCTATCAAGCTGAAGCCGCTATCGTTTCGCAGTCTGAAGCTCACCTTCGTGCCTTCCTTGGTTCCGACCCTGGAGGTAATGGGTCGGGACCCCGTGGGGTCCCGACCCCGAAGCTACTACCAACCCGCCTCAGTGAACACGCCCTGGCCGGCGTCGCCTGCTGGTGCGCTGGCGCCCGTCTGAGTCCAGACAACGGTCGCGCCGAGCGGAGCCCAGCCACCGGCGACGGTAGCCGTCGCCACGAAACCGGAGTCGAGCTGGCCGGACAGCGCGTACGTGAAGTACACGGCGTTGCTGGTATCATCACTCGCGAGCCAGTTGTCGAGGGTGCCACCCGTGTACGTGTCGTTCTTCTGGAAGTACACGAGCGCTCCGCTGACGATCGAGTCGATGACCGCGTACGCCTCGCTCTTCTTGCCCTCCTGGATGTAGTGGATGTAGACCGGAACGGCAATACCAGCGAGCACGAGCACGATAATAACCACGACCATAAGCTCCACGAGAGTGAAGCCCTTGCTGTTCCTCAGCATACTCATTTTCGTCTCACCTCCTCTCAACATCTGAATTCCTATACTTCCCTTGATTTCATTAACACCCTAAGTAAGCAGTCAACGTGCCTGCCTATGACGACCTCACCATTCCCTTGCGAATGGCTCCTCCGAGGTGGAAGACCGGGAGGAACATCGCGACGAGCATAAGAGCAATGACACCACCGATGAGCACGATGAGGAGCGGTTCGAGGATCGAGGACAGTCCCTCGATCGACGCGCTGACCTGCTCGTCGTAGTAGTCGGAGAGGTTGGAGAGCATCTCGGCCAGCGTGCCCGTCTCCTCGCCCGTCGAGACCATCTGCACTACGATCTCCGCGAAGACCCCGGTGCTCGCGAAGCTCTTCGAGAGACTCGAACCGTTCGATACCATGCTGCCTATCTTGGCGGACGCCCGGAACACCACCTCGTTGCCGGACGACCCACCGGCCAGTTCCAGCGCGTCCAGCACGGGAAGGCCGCTCTCGATAAGAACGCCCAGCGTGCGCAGGAACTTCGCTATGACCACCTTCTTCAAGATGCGCCCGAAGATCGGCAGACGTAGCTTGATCGAGTCCAGGAACAGCCGCCCGGCCGCGTTTCTCACCATGAGGCGGACGGCCACGACGGCAGCAATGAGAAGCACTATCGGTACCCAGATGTACTGCCCTACGATCCGGCTGGCCGTGATGACGACCTGCGTCGGCATCGGGAGCTCCGCGTTCAACTTCGCGTAGATCCCAGCCATCATCGGGACGATCTTGAGGAAGAGCACGGAACTCGCGAGGACCGAGAAACCCACCACGAAGGCGGGATAGGTCATTGCCGCTCGCACCTTGCGCTTCACCGCCTCGGTCCTGTCCATGTACAGCGCGAGGTGGCGCATTATGGTGACGAGCTTGCCGCTCCGCTCGCCGGACTTGACCATGCTGATGTAGAGCCCCGGGAACACTCCCGGGTGGCTCGACATCGCCAACGACAGCGTCTCCCCATCCTCGATGTCGGAGGCCACCTGCACCAGAATATCGCCCAGCGTCCCGTTGGCCTCGTCCCTCGCGAGGCTGTGAAGCGCCCTCGTGAGAGGCAGTCCGGCGTGAAGCATGGATGTGAGCTGCTTCGTGAACAGCGCGACCGACGACGCGGGGACTCGCCCCACGAGCACGCGCTTCGCGTGCGCCCGCGATCTTTCCCTGACGGACGCCTTCATCTCCCTGATGGAAAGCACCACCAGCCCGTCCCTGTGGAGGATGTCGGCCGCCGCCGTGGCAGACTCCGCGTAGAGGAAGCTGGTCCTCTGCGCCCCCGAGGTGCTCTTGGCTACGTACTCGAACCGTGTCAAAGTCGTTCCTCCCGCGTACTCACTCCGTTGCTACATCATTTCGGTGGAGACGCCGAGCGCCTCCTCGACTGTTGTAATCCCATTCAGGGCCTTCCTGGCCGCGTTCTCCTTGAGTGTCTCGAACCCCGCGTCCAGGGCCGCCTGCCGGAGCACGGCAGCGGGCGCGCCATCCATGATGAGTTGCGAGAGCTCAGCGTCTATCTCGAGCATCTCGAAGATCCCCGTCCTCCCGAGGAAACCTCGGCCCTTGCACTGCTTGCACCCCTCACCCTTGTAGAACGTCGCGCGCTTGTGTCCGCTGCCCACGAGCGCCATTACGGCCTTGGGATCGGGCTCGTAGGGCGCCTTGCAGTACGGGCATACCCGCCTGACGAGTCGCTGTGCCATCACAAGGTGCACCGCGCTCGTCACGAGGTAACGCTCGATGCCGATGTCGACCAGCCTCGTGGCCGTTGCAGGCGCGTCGTTCGCATGAACCGTGCTGAGCACGAGGTGGCCGGTCAGAGCGCTCCTGATGGCCAGCTCGGCCGTCTCGAGGTCGCGGATCTCGCCCACCATTATGATGTCCGGATCCTGTCTGAGGATCGACCTCAGGCCCGAAGAGAACGTCATGCCAGCCTTGCGGTTGACGTTCACCTGGTTGACTCGGTTCAGATGGTACTCGACCGGGTCCTCCACGGTGGTGATGTTCCTCGCGACGCGGTCCAGCTCACTCATCCCCGCGTATAGAGTCGTGCTCTTGCCCGAACCGGTCGGTCCGCTGATGAGAATCATGCCGTACGGGAACTTCAATGCCCTTCGGAATATCTCCTGCGCGTCCTCCTCCAAGCCGAGTTCGGCAAGGGTGACGACCGTCCCGGCCTTGTGCAGCAGCCGCATGGCCACCTTCTCGCCGTAAACGGTCGGCAGTGTGGAGACTCTGACATCCACATCGCGGTCCTCGAATCTTGCCGTGAAGCGACCATCCAGCGGTACGCGTCGCTCGGCCACGTCCATCTCTGAGAGGATCTTGATCCTGACCACGATGGCCTCATGGAAACGCTTCGGCGGCATGGCCGAGTCGTACAGAATGCCGTCCACTCGGTAGCGCACGACGAGCTTGTTCTCCAGCGGCTCGATGTGTATGTCGGTCGCTCGCTCGGCGATGCCCTGCCCCAGGATCAGGTTGACCAACCTGACGATAGGGGCCTCCTCCGCCCGGTCCCGCAGCTCCTGTTCGGACAGCTCGTCGATCCCGGATGAATCCCGGATGCCCAGCTCGACCCTGGCGCCCTCGATGACCTCCTCGAGGTCCTGGTCGGCCTTCGCGCTGCGGTACGCCTCGGATATGGCGTGTTCGATGTCACTCGCGAGCCCCACCTGTATGGATATGTCGCACTTCGTAACCACTCTCAGATCGTCGATGGCCACGAGGTCGAGCGGGTTCGACATCGCGACAGTGAGCTCATCGCCCTTTTGCGCGACCGCCAGTGCACCATGGTGCCTGGCCATTTGCTCGGGGATCGCAAGGACGACTTCGGGGTCGATCGTCGCGACGACAACCGCGTCGAACTTCGCGATGCCCAGCTGTTCCGAGAGAGCGTCGACGATGTCGGCCTCCGTGGCCACCTCCAGCATGACCAGAGCTTCTCCGAGCCGCTTGCCGGTCTCACGCTGGGTCTCGAGCGCCTTCGCGAGATCCTCGGCCGTTATCACTCCTGCCTCCATGAGAACCTCACCGAACCGCTTCCCACTGAAGGACAGGTTGACCGGACTTCTCTCGTCCCGGCGCTCCTGCTCGTCCTGGAGTTTCTGTCGATGTCCGCTCACTGCCTTCTCCCTGAACTCATCAAGCCTCCGGAGGACCCAGCTCCTCCCACGAGTAGACGATGTACCTGCCGGTCAGCGGGAAGTACGGCGGAGGCAAACGCAGAAGCCTCGGGTCCAGCCTGAAGTCTCCCCGATAGCCGTTCGCGAGGTAGCCCTGCTTGAATCGCACCACCAGGATGCTTCCGTTCGCGATGACGCCACCGTAGACGATCAGGCTGCCTCGGGGCGGGTACTGCTTGTATCGCTCGGCCAAAATGTCCGCATCGAGGGCAACCAGCACCCCGTGTATCTCGCAGTCGTTCTCGTTGGATGGCGTATAGGAGATCTCGATGTCGCCGTTGGCGATGAGCCCGAGCACGTCATCGCAATCGGGGTCCGGCCCGGCGCCGGGCGTGGATTCGTCGTAGAGAATGTCGTCCCAGATTTCCATGTCGCCGTCCGCCACGATGGTCAGCTGTCCATCCAGCGTTCCCTCTATGGATATCGTCTCCCCGAACCACGCGGCTCCATTGAGCGATGAGATGTTGACGGTCTGCGGAGGAGAGACGGTCGCGTAGCCGCCCACGTCGGGCACCAGGCCCTCGTATGTCAGCTCCCCCACCGTGGGATAGCCCAACCGGACGTGATAGAAACCCTTCGCCTCTGGGAGCGGCCCCGCGTACAACCCGCCATTGAGCGCGGCGGTCCTGATGCTGCTGTCGATATCGGAGAAGACGGGCAGCGGAACAGCGTCGACGTTGAGATCATAGCCCTGCTCGAACGTCGGATTGCTCCCGGGCTCCATCGTGATCCCACCTCCGGCTGTCACCCTGCCGCCGAACCACGGGTCACCGTCGATCTGGAGATCCCCGTTGACGTGAACGTGACCCTCGCACCTCTCTCCCGTCTTGAACCACATCGACGTGCCGACCCCGATGAACCACTGGTACTTCGCGAAGGTCTCCGGAACCATCACGCTCCCGAGCCTCCGGGTGACGCCGTCGACCTCCGACTCGCACACGATCTCGTACGCCGGGAACCAGCTGCCGAAACTCAGATCATTGAGCACCTCAACGGTGTAGCGCCCCCCTCCGAGACTCTGATCCTCAAACACCACACCCACGGGGTTGGCACCGGGGTCTCCCTCAAGGAGGTCCCCGAGCCACGCGCGCGCGCGCTCGAGACCGCCCTCCGCGACGTAGAACGCCCGGGCGTCATCCACCGCGTGCTCGACGATGTCGCCCTCCGCGTTGCCCAGCATGAAGATGGCCACCCCGACCAGGAGCACGGCCGTAGAGATGGCCACAACTCCCACCAGTGCGGAGCCCCGGTCGCTCAGCATCGCGCTCTTCCGCTCCGGCACTGGCGCCGGGCGTCTCACCGCGGCTGCTCTCAGATGTCTTGTTCCCAGGTATCTCATCGAACACGTCCTTGCTGCTTGCTCCGTCCGGCTATGACTCCAGCACCGGAGGTACGACCTCTTCCCACCACACCACCGAGAAGTTGCTCGCGAACGGGAAGAACGGTGGCGGCAGCAATATCATGCGCGAGTCGTAGTGGTAGTCCCTGATGTAACCCGAAGTCACCACGCCGTCCCTGTACTCGGCCATGTGGATGGCCTTCGTCGCAATGAGTCCGCCGTACAAGATGAAGTCGCCTCGAAGCCCGTGGTGCTGGTATTCCTCCGCCTCGATGGTGTTCTGAAGCGCCATCATGATGCCGTGGACCTCGCAGTCGTTCATGTTCTCCGGCGTGCGGGCGATGTAGACATTCCCGTCCGCGGCGCCGGCCGCGACCAGACCAATGACGTCGTCGCAGTCCGGATTGGGCCCACTCCCCGGCGTCGAGTCCGCGTAGAGAATGTCGCCCCATATCTCGATGTTGCCGTCG
>DAOWER010000120.1 GCA_030638405.1 Candidatus Eiseniibacteriota bacterium
CGCTCGAGATAACCGAGATGCTGGTCAGGAGCGGGGCCCTCGACGTCATCGCGATCGACTCGGTCGCCGCGCTCGTGCCGCGTGCCGAGATCGAGGGCGAGATGGGGGACTCACACGTCGGCCTGCAGGCTCGGTTGATGTCGCAGGCCCTGAGGAAGCTCGCGGGGTCGATCGCCCGTTCCAAGACCTGCGTCGTCTTCATCAACCAGATCAGGATGAAGATAGGCGTGATGTTCGGGAACCCCGAGACCACGTCGGGAGGACGCGCGCTCAAGTTCTACTCGAGCGTCAGGCTGGACATACGCCGGATCGGCGCCCTCAAGGCGGGCGACACGATCGTCGGGAACAGGACCAAGGTCAAGGTCGTTAAGAACAAGGTGGCACCGCCGTTCAGGATCGCCGAGTTCGACATCATCTACGGCAAGGGAATCTCGCTCGAGGGCGACCTTCTCGATCTGGGGATGGAGCACGGGGTGGTCACCCAGAAGGGCACGTGGTTCAGCTACGGTGACCTTCAGCTCGGACAGGGGCGGGAGCGGTCCAGAGCCTATCTCGAAGAGGACGCGGCCGTCCGCGAGCGGCTGGAGCGCGAGATACGTGAGGCCATCGGTCTGGTGGCGAGTTCGGGCGAGGCGGCACCTGCCGACGTGGAGGAGCCGGCCAAGGAAGAGAGCAAGGACGAAAAGACCGCGAAGAAGGAGCCGGCGCGCCAGAAGGTGGGTTCGAAGAAGTGACGGGCGAGGGGCTCCACGCGGATGACGGAGACAGACGCCCGTGAGCGGCACGATCACCGAGATCAGGAAGAACGGTGGCGACACGCCGCGTCTGACCGTGTTCGTCGACGGTTCTGAGGCGTTCACGGTCTCCGAGGAGGTCGCGCGCGAGCTTGGTCTCTGTGTGGGGCACGAGCTGGCCCCGTCGGCTGCCGAACATCTGGAGGCTGACGACGAACGCGCGAAGACGAGAGAGGTGGCCCTGAGGCTCCTGGCCGTCCGCGCGAGAAGCGAGGGCGAACTTGTCGACCGCCTCAGACGCAAGGGCTTCAGCGAGGAGGTGACCGCCGTCGTCGTGTCCGCGCTGGCCGAGGTGGGGCTGGTCGACGACGCGGCGTTCGCGAGGGCGTGGGCCGAGGAGAAGGTGAGGCTTCGCCCCATCGGACCCAGGCGTCTCACGTCTGAGCTGCTGTCGAAGCGGGTCAGCAGGGACCTGGTGGACCTGGTCGTGGACGAGACCTTCCGGGAGCACTCGGAGCTCGAGTTGGCTCGCAGAGCGGTGGAGAAGAAAGCGCGAGTGTCAGGAGGCGCGGACGCGAAGAAGCGCCGCGCCCGCCTGCACTCGTTTCTGATAAGAAGAGGTTTCTCCTACGAGGTCGTGTCCACTGTCCTCAGGGAGATCGAGGGAGACGCCAATGCCTGACGGCATGTCTTCGAGTGAGATCAGAGAGCTGTTCTTCGATTACTTCACGGAGCGCGGACACGACAAGGTCGAGAGCGCGCCCTTGATCCCGCGCGACGACCCGACCCTTCTCTTCACGTCGGCGGGGATGGTTCCGTTCAAACCCTATTACGTGGATGAGAATCCTCCCTTCAAAAGAGCGGTGTCCGTCCAGAGGTGCCTCCGCCTCTCCGACCTGGACGAGGTCGGGCACACCCCCTACCACGCGACGTTCTTTGAGATGCTCGGTAATTTCTCCTTCGGGGACTACTTCAAGGAAGAGGCGATCGAGTGGGGCTGGGAGTTCCTGACCGAGGTCATTGGCTTGCCTGCTGACCGTCTGTGGGTCACCGTTCACAGGGACGACACCGCGGCGGCTGACATCTGGCGCACGCGGATCAAGTTCCCGGTCGAACGCATCGTGCCGTTTGGCGACAAGCACAACTTCTGGGGACCGGCGGGCGACTCGGGGCCCTGCGGCCCGTGCTCCGAGATCCATCTCGACATGGGTGCTGAGGTCGGGTGCGGGCGCGCGGACTGCGACCCGGGATGCGACTGCGACCGTTTCTTCGAGATCGGGAACCTGGTCTTCCCGCAGTTCCTGCAGCACGCCGACGGCACTCGCGAGCCGCTCGAGCGTCCCGGGATCGATACGGGCATGGGGTTCGAACGCCTTGCCAGCGTCGTGCAGGGGGCCGCGAGTATCCACGAGACGGACACGGGACTGCCAGTGCTCGACGCCGTGAGGGACGAGGCCGAGGCCGCGAGCGGGCGGCGGCCGCCCGCGGGTAAGCCGGGGACGGAGCTTGTCGTCATAGCCGACCACGTGAGGGCCGCCACGTTCGCGATCGCGGAGAACATCCTGCCGTCGAACGAGGCACAGGGCTACGTCGTCAGGAGGCTGATACGGAGAGCGGTGCGCCGCGGGCTCGTGCTCGGCATAGAGGAGCCCTTCCTGTACCGTCTCAGCGGCGTGGTCGCCGAAACGATGGGAGGGGCGCATCCGCATCTTGCGCCAAAGCGCGAGCACATCGCCCTCGTGGTCAAGTCGGAGGAAGAGGGCTTTCACGAGACACTGACGCAGGGAAGCGCGATGTTCGAGGAGATGATCGCTTCCTCTTCACGCGGTGCACGCACCCGCGGTGTCGTGTCCGGAGAAGACGCATTCAGCCTCTACGACACGTACGGCTTCCCGCTGGATCTCACAGAGGAGATGGCGACGGAGCGCGGCTTCACCGTCGACCGGGAGGGCTTCCGGGCGGCGATGGAGGAGCAGAGGGAGCGCGGCAGGAGCGCTTCCTCGTCACGCGGTGCACGCACCCTCGGCGTCGGAGCCTGGGAGGGACGGCGCGCGCAGAGCGTGTTCGTGGGACACGAACTCCCGTGCGCGTGCGGAGAGGGGTCGGAGTGCGAGACGGCCGAGACGCTCCTGTCCGGTCCGGTCGCCACGGTCGTTTCCGAAGCGAGACGGACCGGCGACGATGGAGATGGAGTGGAGTTCACACTGACCGAGAGTCCGTTCTATGCCGAGTCGGGAGGGCAGGTCGCCGACACCGGGACTCTCACGGTCGGCGACGTCGCGCTGGATGTGGTGAACGTGCTGACGAGAGACGAACGATGTGCTCACGTCGCCCGCGACCCACGCCGAGTGGTGTCGCCCGGGGCGCGAGCCCTGGCCCGGGTCGATGTCGCGCGGCGGCGCCTGATAGAGAAGAACCACACGGCGACGCACCTGCTGCAGGCGGCGCTGCGTGGCGAGCTGGGCGACCACGTGCACCAGTCCGGTTCGTGGGTCGGTCCGGACAGGTTGAGGTTCGACTTCACGCACTTTTCGGACCTGTCAGAGCGCGAGATAGCAGCCATCGAGGAGCGCGTGAACGCGTGGCTCCGCGCCGATGTGCCGGTCACGTCTGAGAGCATGAACCTCGAGGCGGCTCTCGAGAGGGGAGCCATGGCGCTCTTCGGGGAGAAGTATTCGTCCGAAGTCCGGGTCATCTGCATCGGCTGCGGCGAGTCGGAGATGAGCCTCGAGCTGTGCGGCGGCACGCACGTCGAGCGCACGGGCGAGATAGGCGCCTTCGCGATAGTCGGCGAGTCCAGCGTGGCCGCCGGCGTCCGGAGGATCGAGGCCGTGACAGGCAGAACGGCGTCCAGCCGCGCCCGCCAGAACGCGGACCTCGTCCGGGAGCTCGTGAACGTGCTCAAGGCGGCGCCGGATGAGCTGGTCGCGAAGGCCAGGGAACTGGCGTCCGAGACGTCGAAGCTCAGGAAGGCCATCGAGAAGGAGAGGCAGAAGGTGGCCGGAGGGTCGATCGACTCGCTCATCGAGGGAGCCCGCGAGGTCGCCGGCGTGCGAATGCTGTCGGCCCGGACCGACGCCCCGAACATCAAGACACTTCGCGGCCAGGCCGACCGGCTGCGCGGCGGGTTGGGAAGCGGCGCCGGACTCCTGGGTGCTGTCACCGAGGGCGGGGTCATCCTGATAGCGGTGGTCACGGACGACCTGGTGAAGAAGGGCGCGCTCAAGGCCGGAGACATCGTCCGGGAAGCCGCGGCCGTCATGGGAGGCCGCGGCGGAGGGAAGCCGCACCTTGCGCAGGCGGGCGGGGGAGACCCGGCGAAGCTCGACCAGGCCCTGGAGGAGTTCTACGAGATCGCGGGCCGGCTCATAGGCAGTTGAACGGGCGCCGCAACGGGAAACGAACGGAAGGTCGCAAAATGCGGGAGACCGGCAGGACACTCGCCTGGCTGGAGACCGGCATCGAGACCCGGGGCGCGCTCTATCTGGTGCTCCTGGACCCGGACAGGTTCGAGCCGTCGGAGAACGTGAGACTGGCCCAGCTGGCCGTGGGGGCCGGGGCCGACGCGCTCCTCCTGGGAGGCAGTCTGTCCCTGAAGGGACGATGCGACGAGACGGTGCGCGCCGTCAAGGGCGCGGTCGAGGTCCCCGTCATCATCTTCCCCGGCGATGTGGGATTCGTCTCCGAGGCGGCCGATGCGATCCTGTTCCTGTCTCTCGTGAGCGGCCGCAACCCGCAGTTTCTCATTGGAGAGCACGTCCGCGCGGCCCCCGTTCTGAAGGAGGCGGGACTCGAGCCGATACCGACGGCCTACATGCTGGTCGAAGGGGGCGCGACGACGTCCGTCGAGTTCATGAGCTCGACGAGACCGATCCCTCGGGACAAGCCGGACATAGCCATGGCGCACGCGCTCGCGGCCCAGTATCTCGGCATGCGGTTGGCTTTCTTCGACGCGGGTAGCGGCGCGGCCGCACACGTTCCCGAGGAGTTCGTGCGCAGGGTGTCGGACTACGTCGACCTGCCGATCATGGTCGGCGGGGGGATTCGGGAGCCCGCGGCGGCGGGACGGCTGGTGGACGCGGGCGCCAGCGTGGTCATCACGGGTGACATCGTCGAGAAGACCGGCGACCCCGGACTTGTGAAGGAAATTGCTGCGGCGGTGCACGAGCCCAGGGGCTCGTGAGGGCGCTCTCAGAGGCGCCCTGACATCGTCTTCGGCAGACACTCGAAAGGCAGGTGGTCCGTATCAAGGCTCTCGTCCTTTCCGGCGGCAAGGGTACGCGGCTACGACCGATCACACACACGAGCGCCAAGCAACTCGTGCCGATAGCGAACAAGCCCATCCTCTTCTACGGGCTCGAGGCGATCAGGGATGCCGGGATCGTGGACGTCGGCATTATCGTCGGGGAGACGGCGAAGGAGATAGAGTCCGCCGTCGGCGACGGGTCGTCGTTCGGACTCAAGGTCTCGTTCATACACCAGGAGTCTCCGCTCGGACTGGCCCACGCCGTCAAGATAGCCGCTGACTACATCGGCAAAGAGCCGTTCGTGATGTACCTGGGCGACAACCTGATCATGGGCGGCATAACCGACTTCGTCGCTGAGTTCCAGAAGAACAAGCCGAACGCGCAGATACTCCTGGCGCGCGTCGACAATCCGAGCGAGTTCGGCGTGGCCGAGCTGGCCGGCGGCAGGGTGGAGCGCCTGGAGGAGAAGCCCGAGAAACCACGCTCCAACCTCGCGCTGGTCGGGGTGTACATGTTCGACGCTGAGATCTTCGAGGCCGTCGAGGCCATCAAGCCGTCGGCACGTAACGAGCTCGAAATCACCGACGCGATCCAGAAGCTCATAGACACGGGCAAGGAGGTCAGGGCGCACGAGGTCACCGGTTGGTGGAAGGACACCGGGAAGCTCGACGACATCCTCGAGGCCAACCGGATGATCCTGGAGACGATCAGCCGCGACATCGTCGGCAGCGTGGACAGCGGCTCGCGCGTCGACGGGAACGTGGTGATAGCCGAGGGCGCGGAGATCCAGGGCAGCGTGCTGCGCGGACCACTCGTCATCGGGCGGGGCTGCAGGATCGTGAAATCGTACATAGGCCCCTTCACCTCCATCTATCACGACGTGACGGTTCAGAACTCAGAGATCGAGCACAGTATCGTGCTCGAGAACTCGAGCATTTCGAATCTCGGAAGCCGAATGGAGAAGAGCCTCATCGGGAAGGACGTCGAGATCACCAAGAGCAGCACGATGCCGAAGGCCTTCCGCTTCATGGTCGGTGACGCCAGTCGGATCGAGGTGCCTTAGTGGGGAACGAGGTGCCGGAGAGGGAGCGCGACGGGACGAGGGTTCTGGTCACGGGCTCTGCCGGGATGCTGGGGACGGAGCTGGTGCTTCTCCTTCGTCGGGAGTTCGACGTGATCCCGGCCGACCTCACGGAGTTCGACGTGCGCGACAGCGGGGCGACGGATGCGTTCGTCGCCGGGGCGACTCCGGATGTCGTCATCAACTGCGCCGCCTACACGGACGTCGACGGTGCTGAGAGCGATCCCGAGGCCGCGTTCGACGTCAACGCAAGTGGAGCGGGGAACGTCGCGGCGGCGGCGGAGAAGGTCGGCGCGCGAGTGGTCCACGTCAGCACGGACTACGTGTTCGACGGCACGAGCGACAGGCCGTACACAGAGACGGACGAACCGAGCCCCCTCGGAGTGTACGGGCGCTCCAAGCTTGCGGGAGAGCGAAGGATCGCTGAGGTCTCCTCAAAGGCCTTGATCGTCCGCACAGCGTGGCTCTACGGGCACGCTGGGGCGAACTTCATCGAGAAGATGCTGTCACTGGCGTCCTCCGGCGGGCCGCTCCGGGTCGTGGACGACCAGGTGGGCGCCCCGACCTACGTCCGCGACCTTGGGGAAGCGATGAGGGAACTGATTGCGGTCGGGGCCACGGGTGTGGTAAACGCTACGAACCGGGGGTCGTGCTCCTGGTTCGAGTTCGCACGCGAGATACTCGATCTGACGGGACACAGGGACGTATCGATAGAGCCGGTGACCAGTGAGGAGTTCCCGAGGCCCGCGCCCCGTCCTGGATACTCGGTCCTGTCTCTTGCGAGGCTCGTGTCGCTGACGGGGAAAGAACCGCGGAGCTGGCAGAACGCGCTGGGCGAGTACCTCGCCGAAAGGTAGGCCGAATGGAACGACAGGCTGAAACGGGCGCCGACCGAGTGAGGGCCATCTTCGCGGAGTCCGCGAGAGTCCACGAGATGGCGGCGGAGTCTCTCTCCGACGTGATCGCGGCGTCGGCGACAGCCGTGACCGACGCTCTTAGGGCGGGGAACAAAGTGCTCCTGTGCGGCAATGGAGGGAGCGCCGCCGACGCGCAGCATATAGCGGCCGAGCTGGCGGGCAGGCTGCGTCTGGAACGTGGCGGCCTTCCGGCCATCGCGCTCACGGTCAATCCGTCGGTGATGACCGCGCTGGCGAACGACTACGGGTACGACATGGTCTTCGCGAGGCAGGTGGAAGCTCTTGGTCGGGAGGGGGACGTGCTGGTCGGCATCTCCACGAGCGGCAGGTCGGCCAACGTCGTGAGAGCTCTCGAGGCGGCCAGATCCGCCGGCCTCGTGACCGTCGGACTGGTCGGCCGTGACACGGAGCAGATGGAGGGGCTGTGCGACCATCTGATCGCGGTCCCGGTGCAGGACACGCAGCGCATTCAGGAGATACACATCGCCGCCGGACACGCGATGTGCGAGATAGTCGAGTCAGCGCTGTTTGGCTAGGGGCCGCAAGGCAGAGGGAGAGCGAGTGGACCGTATAATCATCGGGATCGGAGGAGGGACCGGGTCGGGGAAGACGACCGTCGCCAAGGAGGTGCGCAAGCACTTCCCCGAGGAGAGCGTCGCTATTCTTCATCACGATTCGTACTACGTGGACCGCAGCGATCTCCCACCGTCGAGCCGTGAGAACATCAACTACGACCATCCGGATTCGTTCGACAACGAACTCCTCCTGGCCCACCTGAACGGCCTGAGGGCCGGCCTACCTGTGGAGAAGCCCATCTACGACTTCGAGACCCACACCAGGCGAGCAGAGACCATCACCGTGCGGCCGGCGCGCATCGTCCTCCTCGAGGGCATTCTGGTGCTGGCCGAGGACATGCTCAGAGAGATGATGGACATCAAGCTCTACGTGGACACGGACGCCGACGAACGCTTCATCCGCCGCCTGAGGCGTGACGTCGCGGACCGAGGCAGGACGGTCGACCAGGTCATCGAGCAGTACCTCCAGACCGTCAGGCCGATGCATCTGCAGTTCGTTGAGACCAGCAAGCGGTACGCGGATGTGATAATCCCCGAGGGCGGACTGAATGTCGTGGCGGTCGACCTGATCGTGACGAAGGTGCGGGACATCCTGGCGGCTGGCTAGCGGCGCATCAGGGCGCCCAAGGACGCACAGAAAGTGACTCGTTTCTGATGCTGCGACACATCATCAGGATCATCAGGCCGGACCAGTGGACGAAGAACCTGGTGCTCTTCGCCGGACTGCTCTTCGCGGGTGGCCTCGGGACACGGACGCTCGTCCTCCACGCTGCCGCGGGGTTCGTCACGTTCTGCGCCCTCTCGGGCGCCACCTATGTGTTCAACGACCTCATGGACGTGAAGCGCGACCGCGAGCACCCCGTCAAGAAGGACAGGCCGCTCGCCGCGGGAGACCTGCCCGTGGGACTCGCTGTCGGCGTCGCCGTCGTGCTGGCGGTGGCGGGGCTTGCGTGGGCCTACAGACTGCACCAGAACTTCGGGATGGTTGCGACCGGCTATCTGGTCCTCCAGTTGCTTTACAGCGTGGCGCTCAGGAAGATGGTCGTTCTCGACGTCATGGCCATCGCCGTGGGATTCGTGCTTCGCGCTGTCGGGAGCGTTGAGGTCCTCAAGGGCCCGGCCCCGGGGACCGTACTCTCGCCGTGGCTTCTGGTCTGCACGTTCTTCCTGGCGCTCTTTCTGGGTCTGGGGAAGCGGAGGCACGAGGTGCTGGCTCTTGGTCCCAACGCCGGCAGGCACCGCCCCGTGCTTCAGTACTACCCACTGCCGCTCGTCGACGCGCTGTTCGGCGTCGTGACCGCGTCGACCGTCGTCTCGTACGCCATCTACACCATCTGGCCGGGAACCGTGGCGAAGGTGGGGGGGACGGGACTCGTTTACACGATACCGTTCGTGGTGTACGGGGTGTTCAGGTACCTCTATTTGATGTTCGCCGCGGGCGGTGGAGGGCAACCGTCCCGTGCGCTCGTGTCGGACCTCCCTCTGGCGCTCAACATCCTCCTGTGGGTGCTGCTGGTGGCCTTCATCATCTACGTGGTGTGAGCGTTCAGAGAATGCCCCGGAGGGCGCGCCGATCGCGCCTGTGTCCGGTGGCCGCGCGTGGACGCTGCCGTTCTTTGACGGCAGCGTTTTCTGAGGGAGGGCATTGAGACTGCAAGGCGTCAGAGTAGAAGCGTTCGCGAAGATCAACCTTGGGCTGGCCGTCACTGCGGTGCGGCCGGACGGATACCACGACATCGAGACGCTCTTCCAGAGTGTGTCTCTCTCGGACACGCTCGCCCTCGCGCCCCTGAAGGGGCCGGGGCGGGTGTCGCTTGAGGTCCGCGGTATACGGGTTCCGAGCGGCGCCGATAATCTGGCGTGGAGGGCGGCCGAGGCGGTGCTGGGGGAGTTCGGGTGTCCGGGGGTCTCCATTGACCTCACGAAGCGGATACCCGTTGCAGCCGGATTGGGGGGTGGGAGTGCGGACGCGGCGGCAATCCTGGTGGGAATGGACGCTCTCTTCGACATCCGTGCCCCCAGGGACACGCTGGTCGGCCTGGCGGGGGGCCTGGGCTCGGACGTGCCGTTCATGCTGTCGGGAGGCACCGCCCTGGGCACGGGAAGAGGGGAGGATCTCGAACGTCTGCCCACACTGGGCGGTGTCTGGTTCGTGCTGGCCACGCCGCGCTTCGGTGTGTCGGCGGGCGATGCCTACAGAACGGCGAGAATCGGGTTGACAGGGCCCGTCAGCTTCATTAGAGTGAACTGTTCAGCTGTCCGGGAACGTGATATTCCGACCCTTGCCAAGGGGCTTCGGAACGACCTGGAGGCTGGTGTTGCATTCGCATGTCCGGAGGTCGCGCGCGTCAAGGAGGCCCTGCTCGAGCAGGGCGCCGTTGCAGCTGTGATGTCCGGGAGCGGACCGACGGTGGTCGGCCTCGTTGAGGACGAGCCGTCCGGACAGAGCATAGCGTCACGCCTGGCGGGGCGTGGCTGGGAAATACATGTCGTAGCACCGATCGATGTCGGCCAGAGCGTGACTCCGATCGAGGACGAGCCCGGACGGTGAGTTCTCTTTCAGACCAAGCTTGGCCGGGACTCGGTCCAGCCCCTTCTTCCAGGCGGAGGGCGGTGAAGCGATGGAGATCACCGAGGTCAGGCTGACGCTGCGCCAAGAGGAGCGCTTGAAGGCGTTTGTCAGCATCACGTTCGACAACGCGTTCGTCGTCAGGGGCCTCAAGGTCATCGACGGCAACACGGGTCTTTTCGTTGCGATGCCCAGCCGGCGGCGCAAGGACGGGGAGTTCAGGGACATCGCTCACCCGATCAACAACGCGACGCGGCAGATGATCGAGGACGCGGTTCTCGCCGAGTACGAGCGTCAGCTGGCGCTGGGCGGGGACGAGCAACCTCAAACGGTGGAGCACCTGCTGGTGCACGCCGATGAATTCTGCGACTAGAGAGACAGTCGCTGGGGCGTCGTCAAGTGGCAAGACACGGGACTTTGGATCCCGCATCGGAGGTTCGAATCCTCCCGCCCCAGCCAGATTGACCGCTGGGGCGGTGCGGCTATATCGGCGTGGACGACACGCTCGGCGTCTTCCGGAGGAGACGTGATGCCTAACGAGCTGGGGCTCTTCAGCGGCAACGCCAACGCGGCGCTCGCTTCGGAGATCGCGGGATACCTGGGTCTCAGATTGGGCGAGGCAGTGGTCGGAAGGTTCAGGGACGGTGAGATCAGCGTCAGCATCTCCGAGAACGTCCGCGGGATGGACGCGTTCGTGATACAACCGACGGCCCCTCCGGCCGAGAACCTGCTCGAGCTTCTGATAATGATCGACGCCCTGAAGAGGGCGTCGGCGCGGCGGATTACCGCGGTCGTACCCTACTTCGGCTACGCCAGACAGGACCGCAAGGACCGGCCGCGGGTGGCGATCACAGCGAAGCTCGTCGCGAACCTGCTGACCGTCGCGGGAGCGGACAGGATCCTGACCATGGACCTTCACGCGCCGCAGATCCAGGGGTTCTTCGACATACCGATGGACCACATCTATGCGGCGCCCGTGCTCCTTCGGTATTTCGACGAGCACGCAGGGAACGACCTCGTCGTCATGGCACCGGACATCGGAAGCATCAAGATGGGAAGGGCGTTCGCGAAGCGACTCGGCGCTTCGCTAGGCTTCGTCGACAAGCGACGACCGAGACCCGACGCAACCGAGGTGATGAACGTCGTTGGTGAGGTGGAGGGCAAGCACGTCATCATGATCGACGACATCATAAGCACGGGAAGCTCGATGATCGAGGCGGGATCGGCCGTGCTGAGGATGGGGGCCGCCAAGGTCACCGCGGGCGCCACTCACGCGCTCTTCGCCGAGGGCGCCGTAGAGGCGCTCACGAATTCGGTGATCCAGGAGATCGTCGTTACGAACACGCTCAACAACGAGCGTCGCGGATCGGACAAGATCCGAACTCTGTCAGTCGCGGAACTGCTTGGCGAAGCGATAGACAGGATACATGGGGAGAAGTCGGTGAGCTCGCTCTTCGTCTGACGCGGGCTACCGGAGAGGGAGCGCGGGAGCAGGCGGCCACGGCCGGCGACTGGCTCCAGGCGCCAACTGACAAGGAAACACGGAGAGGAACACATGGCGACTGTCAAACTCACGGTGCGGCGAAGAACCGACACCGGCAAGCAGGGAAGCAAGCGAACACGCGCTCACGGGGATGTGCCGGCCGTGCTCTACGGGGAGAAGCAGGACAACGTGCCGATCTCCATAGTGGCCAACGACCTTCGGGCGGCGCTCTCGACGGCGTCGGGGCGGAACGTGATCATTCATCTGGGGCTGGATGGTGAGGAATCCTCGGCGAAGGCCGTCATCAGAGAGATGAAGCGCGACGCGGTGACTCGTGAGATACTCCACGTCGACCTGCAGCGGATCTCCGAGAACAAGCCTGTCGTGATGCACGTGCCCATCACTCTTGTGGGTGAGTCGCTCGCGGTGAAGGAAGGACGAGGCATCCTCGACCACACGATGCGTCAGCTCGAGGTCAAATGCCTCCCCGGAGACATCCCGGAGCACATCGAGGTGGACATCTCGAGCCTCGAGGTCAAACACGCCATTCACGTCAGCGACATCTCGGTTGACAAGCTGGAAATACTCGATTATCCGGAGCGTCCGGTGGTCGAGGTGCTCCAGCCGACGCTGTTCCAGGAGCCGACCGAAGAGGTTGAGGAGGGCGAAGAGGTCGAGGGTGAAGAGGGCGCGGAGGCGCCGGCAGACGGCGAGAAAGCCGAGGAGGGCGCCACCGAGACCTCCGAGGAGAAGAGCTAGGCGCAGTGAGGGTCATTGCCGGGCTCGGGAATCCCGGGCAGGAGTACGAGGGTTCCCGTCACAATGTTGGGTTCCTTGTTGTCGCCGGGCTGGCCGACGGGTGCGGTATCCGACTCTCGGCTGGGCGCGGCGACTTCATGAGTGGGGTAGGGCAGATCGCCGGCGCCCGCGTGCGCCTTGTGACGCCGCTGACCTACATGAACAGAAGTGGTCTCGCGCTTGCGCAGGTCCTGGAAGAGACGGGCGCCGCACCGGACGAGCTTCTCGTAATCTGTGACGACGTGAATCTGCCGCTGGGCCAGCTGCGTCTCAGAGGTTCGGGGAGCGCCGGTGGTCACAACGGCCTGTCTTCCATCATCGAGCGGCTGGACACGGAGAGCTTCGCGCGCCTGCGCCTTGGAGTTGGCCGTCCCCCCGACGGAGAAGACCTGGTCGACTTCGTCGTCGACCTCTTCGAGGACGCAGAGCGCACGGACGTGGACGAGATGGTCGCCCGCGCGGTGGCGGCCGTGGAACTGCTACTCTCCGACGGGATCGAAGCTGCGATGACGGCGTTCAATCGAAGGACGGACCCCGCCGAGGGCGGGGCACCGGGGGAGGGTTAATGGCACAGGTCGCTGTTCCGCTGGCGTCAGGGATCATCGGGCTCATCTTCGTGGGCATCCTCGTCCGGGATGTGCTGTCGAAGAACCCCGGCAACGAGGTCATGCAGAGGATCTCTCTGGCCATTCAGGAGGGCGCGCGCGCGTTCCTCAAGCGCGAGTACTCATACGTCTCGGTGCTCGTTGTCGCAATAGCCGGCCTGATCGCCCTTGCTCCCACGCTGTCGGGTAACCCCGACCTGCCGCTCGGATGGCAGACCTCCGTCGCCTTCATCCTGGGTGCTGTCGTGTCCGCGCTGGCGGGCTACGTCGGCATGAGCATCGCGACGCGCGCCAACGCGAGGACGACTCAGGCGGCGGTCGATGGGGGCGTCAGGGGAGCACTGGGTGTGGCCGTCTCCGCTGGCTCGGTGATGGGCATGAGCGTGGCCAGCATGGCGCTGGTGGGCCTCGCGATCGTCTACTGGGTGTTCCGTGTGCCGGCCGTGGTCAACGGGTACGCGATGGGCGCGTCGCTGCTGGCGCTGTTCGCGCGTTCCGGAGGAGGGCTCTTCACCAAGGGCGCCGACATGGGCGCGGACCTGGTCGGCAAGGTGGAGGCCGGCATCCCGGAGGACGATCCCAGGAACCCGGCCGTGATCGCGGACAACGTCGGCGACAATGTCGGCGACGTGGCGGGCCTCGGGGCGGACCTTCTCGAATCATACGTCGAGTCCATCATTGCGAGCATGGCTCTCGCCGCGGCGCTCGTGAGCGGAGCGGTGATCTCAGAGAAACTCGTCCTCCTGCCGTTCAATATCGCGGCAGCGGGGATCGTGGCATCGATCATCGGGATAGTGTTCGTCAAGGCTGTGGGGCGCAGGAATCCGCAGGCTGCGCTTATGGGCGGCACCTACGTCGCCGCGGGGCTGACCGCCCTGGCGAGTTTCTTCATCATCAGAGAAACGGGGACCGAGTTCACGATCGGCGACACGACGTACGGCATACTTGGGCCCTTCTACGCCACGCTGGCCGGCATCGGCACCGGGATCGTCATCGGGATGGTCAGTGAGTACTTCACGTCATCGAAGTACCGCCCGGTCAAGAACCTCGCCGAAGCTTCGCAGACCGGACCGGCCATAACGGTCACGACCGGGACGGCGGTCGGCATGGGCAGCACCGCCGTGCCGGTGCTCGTCCTCGGCATCTCCATCATCATCGCGCACCACTTCGCGGGCATGTACGGCATCGCGATGGCGGCGCTCGGGATGCTCGCGACGACCGGAATGGTCGTCGCGGTCGACTCGTACGGCCCTGTCGCGGACAACGCGGGGGGAATCGCCGAGATGGCAGGACTCCCGCCGGAGGTCAGGGGCATCACCGACAACCTGGACGCGGTTGGAAACACGACGGCCGCTATCGGCAAGGGCTTCGCCATCGGTTCTGCCGCTTTCGCTGCGATAGGGCTTCTGTCCGCCTACATGGTGTCTGCGGGGATCACGGTAGCCGACATGTCCGACCCCGTCGTGATGGCGGGTCTCCTTGTCGGCGGCATGCTCCCGTTCGTCTTCTCGTCGATGCTCTTCGGCGCGGTGTCCAAGGTCGCCTTCAGCATGATCGACGAGGTCAGGAGGCAGTTCAGAGAGATACCGGGACTCCTGAAGGGCGAGGTCATGCCCGACTCGACGACGTGCGTGGATATCAGCACGAAGGGCGCCATCGCCGGGATGATCAAGCCC
>DAOWER010000213.1 GCA_030638405.1 Candidatus Eiseniibacteriota bacterium
CCGGACGGCCCCACGAGCACGACGAATTCCTTGTCTTCCACCTCGAGACTGACATCGCTGACGGCAACGACCTTGCCGTCGAAGACCTTCGTCACTCCCCTCATGCTAACACTGGCCATGGTGCCTCCTAAGACCCTACGCGGCTTGGAGTGCCCGGCTACAGCGCCTGCCCGATGCCCAGACTGGTCAGGATATCGCCAACAGTGTAGTGGGAACCGGTGACCAAGACAAGGTCTCCTTCGCGGGCGCTCGAGAGCGCGCTCTCGAGCGCCGCCCCCGCGCTGGGGACGACTCGATAGGGAAGTTCGAGTTCCTCGGCGACGGAACTCAGGGTCTCGAGGTCGGCTGCCCGCTCGCCGGCCGGCCTCGTGAGAACCACGAGACCCGCGCGGTCGCGAAACGCTGAGAGGAAACCCCTGACGTCCTTGTCGCCCATTATGCCCACGACGGCGATGAGCCGGTCGTAGTCGAAGACGTCCGGCAGAGACGACAGGAGCGCTTCCACGCCGTTCGGATTGTGCGCGACGTCGGCCACTATCGTCGGGCGCTGGTCGATGACCTGCATGCGCCCAATGCAGCACGCTTCGGAGAGACCGCGTCTCAGCGAGCTCTCCGCGAGCGAGAGGACTCCCAGCGCGTCAAGCTCGTGCAGAGCCACGACGGCCACGCGGGCGTTGTCGACCTGATGCCGCCCGAGCATCGCGACTGACAACGCCTCGTACGACGTGGCGTCGTACTCAAGGTTGAACGTACTCCCGTTTGAGGAGGTCGTGATCGAATCGATCGGCGCCTCCTCGAGCACCGAGACGAAGCGCGCCCTTCTTGCCGCAGCGACTCCGCGGATGACGTCGAGGGCATCGCCGTCAGCGCCGGTCACGACGGCGCCCGACTCGCGTATGATGCCCGCCTTCTCTGACGCGATAGCTGCGATGTCGCTGCCGAGTATCTCGGAGTGGTCGATCGCGATCCCGGTGATGACCGACAGCACGGAATCGAGCGCGTTGGTCGCGTCGAGCCGCCCTCCGAGCCCCACCTCGGCGACGACGATGTCGACGCCCTCCTCGGCGAAGTAGAGCGCGGCGGCGGCGGTGGCGATCTCGAAGAACGTCGCGGCCATCTCGTCTGCGGCCGGCTTGAGCCTGTCGACGAGCTCCACCACCCGTTCCGGGCGGACGGGCTCGCAGCCTATGAGGATACGTTCGGTGAAATCAACGACGTG
This sequence comes from Candidatus Eiseniibacteriota bacterium, assembly GCA_030638405.1. Lineage (GTDB taxonomy): Bacteria > Joyebacterota > Joyebacteria > Joyebacterales > Joyebacteraceae > JALGZG01. The sequence goes on from DAOWER010000213.1 coordinate 1,220, forward strand.
CGGTGAGGTGTAGAGCCCCGCCCTGATGTCGTGCTCGCTGAGGACGGAGGCTATCATGCAGGAAGTGGAGCCCTTGCCGTTCGTGCCGCCCACGTGGACGACCCTGAACTGCTCGTGCGGCGAACCGACGGCCCCAAGCAGCCACTCGACGCGCTCGAGGCCGGGCTTCATCGTGAACCTGTGGCGGGCGAACAACCAGTCCAGGCACGCCCGGTATGACTCAGAGGCCCTGCTTCCTTGCCTGACCAAGCGCGTCCTCCGCCGAATCGCGGTCGTCGTCCGAGAAGAAGTCCAGAAGCTTCGCGAGGGCGCTCTTCAGCTCCTTGCGGTGCACGACCATGTCGATCATGCCGTGCGCGAGCAGGAACTCGGACCGCTGAAATCCCTCGGGGAGGTCCTGCTTGATCGTCTGCTGGATGACCCTCGGACCGGCGAAGCCGATGAGCGCGCCGGGCTCGGCGACGATCACGTCTCCGAGGGACGCGAAGCTCGCCGTGACCCCGCCCGTCGTCGGGTGCACCTGGATCGCGATGTGCGGCAGCCCCTCCTCGTGCAGCTTCGCCAGCATCGCGCTCGTCTTCGCCATCTGCATCAGCGAGAGGATGCCCTCCTGCATTCGCGCTCCGCCCGAGCTCGACAGCGTCATCAGAGGTATGCGCTCCTCGATGGCCATTCTGGTCAGGCGCGTGATCTTCTCGCCCATGACGGAGCCCATGCTCCCGCCGAGGAACGCGAAGTCGAGGATGGCCAGCATCGTGAGGTGTCCGCCGACCCGACCGCTTCCCGTCAGCACGGCCGACTTGCGGCCGGTCTTCTTCGTCGCGTCGCTGATGCGCTGCGTGTAGCTCTTGGAGTCCACGAACCCCAGGGGATCCTTCGCCTCGAGGGCGGTCAGGAGTTCGACGAACGTGCCGGGGTCCGTCAGGATGTCGCGGTACTGGTCGGCCGAGATCCGGAAGTGGTACCCGCACTTGTTGCAGGTCCAGAGGTTCCGCTCGAGCTCCTTGTGGTAGATGATCTCGCCGCAGCCCTCGCACTTCCGCCAGAGGCCGTCCGGCATCTCACGCTTCTTGGCGTCCTTGATCCCGGGCTTGCGCCGTTTCAGCCAGGATACCTGGTCCATGATGGATGCTCCTTCTCAGCCACCCTACGTGCGGTTCGCCCCTCACCGCCGCAAGGTCGCAGCCGCGGCCCTGCGGGGCATTTGTTCCAGCACTATTATAGTCTCTCGAGGGTGCTCGATACGAGGGAAACGAGCGCGCCCGCCCCGAGCCTGCCGGCCTCGAGAACCTCCTCGTGGGTGGTCTCCCGGAAGCGCCCTGGCAGCGGGATGTTCGTTATCAGCGCTATCCCCATGACTTCCAGCCCTCTCGAGTGAGCCGCCTGCACCTCCGACACGGTCGACATGCCCACCGCCGAGGCGCCCATCCGCCTGGCCATCCGTATCTCGGCCGGGGTCTCGTATGTCGGCCCCAGAGAGCCCATGTAGACCCCCTCCCGGAGCCTTATCTTACCGTCGGCCGCGGCCCGCCGGGCCAGAGCCCTGAGACGTTCGGAGTAGGCGCCGGCCATCCGGAACGTGCCCGGCGGCAGCTTCCTGGGACCCGACACGGTCGCAATCTGGTCGCTGATAAGCATGAGGTCACCCACATCGAAGCCGGGGTCTATCCCGCCGGACGCGTTGGTGATCACGAACGCTCCCGCTCCCAGCTCGGCCGCGAGAAGGACTGAGAACGTCACGTCAGCGGGGGAACACCCCTCGTAGTGATGGACCCTACCCGAGAACACGAGCGCGCGCTTCCCCCCGAGTGTGCAGCCGACTGCCGCGCCGCGATGTCCACTGACGGCCGTGCGAGGGAATCCGGGGATGTCCGCGTAGGGCACGATGAGCGCATCGCCGAGCCCGTCCGCGAACGAGGAGAGTCCGGACCCCAGAACGACCACCACGTCCGGCCGTTCCAGGCCGCGGTCGATAAGCAGCTTCGTGGCTGCGGAGACGGCAGCAAAGTCTGTGTCACGTGGATGTGTCAATCCGCCTCGTCCCGGGACGGGATCGTCTTGAGCATGACGAGCGCGTCCTCACCGGTGTCCGAGTAGTACCCCTTGCGCAGGGCCACGGGTATGAACCCGTGACTTTCATAGAGAGCGATCGCGCGCGTGTTGGAGACGCGAACCTCAAGCGTCGCCCGCGTCACGCCGCGCTCGACGGCGGTGCCAAGACAGTGCGCGAAGAGCTCCCGACCTACACCTGCCCCCTGCAGCGAGGGCGCAACAGCGATGTTGCCGACGTGCAGTTCGTCCTCGACGAGCCACGACACCAGGTAGCCGACGACGTCACCGTTCTTCTCAACGACCCAGGGAAACGCGCACTTGTCGGCTGCGAGCTCGTTCTCGAACGAGGTCCGCGACCATGGGCAAGGGAAGATCTCCTCTTCGATCTCACACACGCGGTCGAGATCGCGGGCCTTCATGGGCCTGATGTGAACGGGCGTCCCACCCATCATCGAATCGCTCCCTGCCGACAACGCCCTAGATCCCTCTGAGATAGACGGGCTCGAGCATTGCCGCCTCCGCGGCGTCGGGCAGCCCCAGTTCCTCAACGATGGCCGCCATCGCGAGGGGTGTGGCCGCGGGCACCTCGTCGTCCGGGAACCGCGCACGATTCCCGAGGGACGCCGAAATCTCCTCGGCGCACGCCACCGCACCGCTGCCGAGGAAGAGAACCTCTCCCCCGCCGGCCGCCGCCTGCACGCGCTCGATCATCGCGGCTGGGGCGACCGCGACGTCCCGGAGCATCCGCTCCCGACCGTCGCCCAGGCGGAAGAGCGCGGCGTAGACCTCTCCTCTCCTCGCATCCAGCATCGGGCAGACGAGCCCCCGGTAAGGCCTGGCGCTCTCGGCAAGTGCCGCCAGGGATTCGACGGGCGCCACGGGTAGACCCGAGGCCGCCGCCAGGCCCTTCGCGGTCGCAAGCCCCACGCGGAGCCCGCTGAATCTCCCGGGGCCGATCGACACCGCGATCGCGTCGAGCTCGCGGAGGCCGACGCACGAGCGCGACAGCGCCGACTCGACCGCGCCGAGCAGCTTCTCGGTGTGGCCCCTGCCTACGGTCTCCGCGAGCTCCGCCAGAACGGACCCGTCCCTGACAACGGCCACCCGCTCCATCGGCGTCGACGTCTCGATCGTCAGTATCAGCATCCGCCCTCATCCTGTGGCCACGACTCCCGCAGCCGCGTCAGTAACCTCGCACCACCGTCTCCGAAGCCGCTCACCGTGAAGGTGCGGTCGTTCGGTCCCTCGATGTCTATGACAACGCGCAGGCGGTCGGGCGGGAGAAGCTCCGGCACCCGGTCGGCCCACTCGACCAGGGCGACGCCGTCGCCGAAGAAGATCTCCCTGTAGCCTATTCCCGAAAGCTCCTCCGCGTCCGCTACACGGTAGAGGTCGACGTGGAGTATCGGCACGCGTCCTTCGTACTCGTTCACTATGACGAATGAGGGACTGGTGACGTAGCCGTCGAAGCCCAGACCTTCCGCGGCGCCCTGAATAGCTACTGTCTTGCCGCTGCCGAGCTGCCCCTCGAAACCGACGAACCCGCCCCGGGAGAGGGCGGGGGGGGGGGGGGGCGGGAGCGCCCTGGTCTCATCGGGTGATGCTGTCCGGAAGCGAAGAAAAGCAGTCACCGCGGGGCCTTTGCTACGGTTTGGGGATCATGGTGGCACAGGGCAGGATCATCTCCTCCAGCGAGATGCCCCCGTGCTGGAAGCTGCCCCGATACTGGCGTTCGTACTTGTGGAACTCCGTCGGGTAAACGAAGTAGTAGTCCTCCTTGGCGATGGCGTACTGCTTGCTCGCGCCGTCGCTCGGCAGCTTGTACTCGGCGGGATTCCTGATGAGGAAGGTCTCCTTCTCGTCGCACCCGAGGTTGCTGCCAAACTTGTACCTGAGGTTCGTGGAGGTGTCGCGGTTGCCCCTGATGAGCGCGGCGCGCCTTCCAAGCACCGCACCGTGGTCGGTGGTCACGATGACGGTCGCGCCCTGGCGGGCCATCTCCCTCATGATGTCGAAGAGGGCGGAGTGATTGAACCACGAGCGCACGAGCGAGCGGAACGCCGGTTCGTCGGGCGCGATCTCCTGCAAAATCGCCGACTCAGACCGCGAGTGAGACAGGATGTCCACGAAGTTGTAGACGAGCGACACGAAGGGCAGATCGTGAAGCGTCGACATCTGGCGCCGGACGTTGTCCGCCTCGTCCTTCTCGTAGATCTTGATGTACTTGTGGTCGCGCTTGAGGTAGATGCCGAGGTCGGCGAGCTGCCGGTCCATCATCTGTCGCTCGAACCTGTTCTTGCTGAACTCGTCGCGCGAGGACGTCGCCCACAGTTCGGGGAACTGTTGGCTGAATTCGATGGGCCAGCGGCCGCTGAACAGCGAGTTCCTCGAGTAGGGCGTCGCCGTGGGCAGGATCGAGTAGTAGTAGTTGTTCTCGATGTCGAAGTACGGCTCGAGGCTCGGCACCAAGCTCAGCCAGTGATCGAGACGCATGCAGTCAAGCACGACAAAGTAGGTCTTCGTCTTCGCTTTGAGGTGGGGAGCCACGAAGCGCTCGAATATGTCCACGGACAGGACGGGCCGGTCCGGGGCGCCACTTGTCCAGTCCAGGTAGACGTCGGTCACATAGCGGGAGAACTCGGCGTTGGCGGACTGCTCCAGATCGGAGTGCGTCTGCATGAGACCCGGATCCCGGAACCGGTCGAGTTCCAGGTCCCAGTTGACCAGCCTGGAGTAGACCTGGATCCAGTCCTCCCACGTCATCACGTCCATGATCCGGCTGCGGAGTTCGTTGAACTCCGAGGCGTAGGTCTGCGCCAGCTGGTCCTGCTGGATCTTCCTGCCGTCCAGAATGCGTTTGATCGCGAGGAAGACCTGAGTCGGCTTGACCGGTTTGATGAGGAAGTCGTCGATGCGCCGCCCGAGCGCGTCGTTCATTAACTCCTCTTCCTCGCTCTTCGTGACCATCACAACGGGAATGGAAGGATCGAGCTCCTTGATGCACCCGAGCGTCTCCAGTCCGTCGATGCCGATCATCATCTCGTCCAGGAGCACCAGGTCGTATCGCTCTTCCCCGAGCATTTCCAGGGCCTCGCTCCCGCCGGGAGCGGTAGCTATCTCGAAGCCCTTCTGCTCGAGGAAGATGATGTGGGGCCTGAGCATCTCGATCTCGTCGTCGACCCAGAGGATCCTTCGTGCTGAGACATCCATCTATGTCGTCGCCTCTCCGTGTGGTCAGCGGCCCGAGGGCGTCCTGGCGCCGCCGCGGTGTGATTGCTCAGTTGGCGGGAAGCGAGATGACGAACGTGGTTCCCCGCCCGACCTCCGACCAGCTGACGTACAGCTTCCCATTGTGGTACTCCTCGACGATCCTCCGCGCCAGAGCGAGCCCCAGTCCCCAGCCTTTCCGCTTCGTCGAGTACCCCGGGACGAAGATGTGCCTGCGCTCCGCGGGCGTCAGCCCCTTCCCGTTGTCGGTTACACGAATCCGGACGGACCCGTCCTTCGGCGAGTGCTCGGTCGAGATCTCGATCCTCCCACCGCTGTCCGGCAGCGCTTCGGTCGAGTTCTTGACCAGATTCTCCACGACCCACTCCATCAGCTCGCGGTTGATCTCGACCGGCGGCACCTCACCGTAGTCCTCCACTATCTCCACGTTCCTTCTGAGCCCCTGGAGTCTGCGGCGCAGGTAGTCCGTCACGTCCCTGAGGGCCACGACGAGATCCTGGCGCTTCGTCTTCGGAATCGACCCGATCTGATTGAAGCGGAGCGAGATCTTCTCGAGCCTCTCGAGGTCTCTCTGCATCTCGTCGGTCATGTCGGCCATCTCCGCGGCCGGACAGCCGCTCCGGGCCGACTCCTTGATGAGCTCCACCCAGCCCATGAGAGATGATATGGGGGTCCCCAACTGGTGGGCCGTCTCCTTGGCCAGGCCTACCCAGATGGAGCGCAGCTCCGCCAGCTTCGCGTTCCGGAAACCCAGGTAGCCGAGGAACACGAGCACCCCGAACGCGAGAAGCTCGAGAAGCGGGACGTAGCGCATCTCGCGAATCATGCTCGATTCCCCGTAGTGGATGTAGCCGAGGACGGTGGCGTCTCCGATGTGGGTCATGGGGATGGGGTCGTGCATCTCGTCGAGCCCGGCCGAGAATGCGACTACCTCCTGGTAGACCGAACCCTCGAGGTTGGCGGGGTCCGCGCTTATGTACTCCTCGTGGCTGACGTCGTCCGGGACCACGTCGACCGGAACACCCTTCCACGCGATGGGAATGCCCCGGACGTCGGATATCACGATCGGGAAGTTGATGGCCTCGATGAGCTCGGAGAAGATGACCCGCAGGGGCTCGTTCTCGCGAGCCTCGTACGTCGCGGTGGCGCACAAGCCTGCGATCGAGCGCGACAGCGTGGCCGACTGCGCCTCCAGACGGCGGATGAGGCTGTTCGTGTAGAGGAAGATCAGTATGGCGAGCACCGAAACGGCGACGAAGACGTAGGCCCGGGTCCTGTAGACGACGGGTCGCTCGGTGTCCTGGAGCTTGCCCAATCGAAAAGGCATGCGGCGCCCCCTTACGGCGGATCAGAAGACGGGTGGCCCTAGACTATCTCTGAGAGCCCACCCATGTAGGGTCGCAGGACCTCCGGGATGACTATCTTCCCGTCCGGCGTCTGGTAGTTCTCCAGTATCGCCACGACCGCCCGGGCGAGCGCCACTCCGGAGCCGTTCAGCGTGTGCACGAACCTGGGCTTGCCGCCCTCGGACGGTCTGTACTGTATGCCCGCCCGCCGGGCCTGGAAGTCCTCGAAGTTGCTGCACGAGCTGATCTCCAGCCACTTCCCGACGCCCGCGGACCAGATGTCGATGTCGTAGCACTTGGCGGCCGCGAACGAGAGGTCGCCCGTGCACAGGGCCTTGAGGCGGTAAGCGAGGCCGAGACGCTGGAGAATGGTCTCGGCGTTCGCCGTCAGAGCCTCGAGCTCGTCGTAGGACGTCTCGGGCTCGACGTACTTCATCATCTCCACCTTGTCGAACTGGTGCACGCGCACTAGCCCGCGCGTGTCGCGCCCGTACGACCCGGCCTCGCGCCGGAAGCAGGGTGTGTAGGTCGTGTAGCAGAGAGGAAGGCGCTCAGCCGCGAGAATCTCCTCGCGGTGGAGATTGGTCAGCGGAACCTCGCCCGTCGATATCAGGAAGAGGTCGTCCTCGTCGATGCGGTACATGTCCGACTCGAGCTTCGGCAGCTGCCCCGTCCCCTGCACCGCCAGGCGGTTCGCGACAAACGGCGGGGACACCTCGGTGTAGCCGTGCTCGTTCGTGTGGACGTCCAGCATGAACTGGATCAGCGCGCGCTCGAGGCGCGCCCCCGCTCCCATGAAGATGGGGAAGTTGGACCCGGCCAGCTTGGCCGACGCCTGGAAGTTCAGGATGCCGAGCGCCTCACCGATCTCCCAGTGCGGGACGGGGTTGTCGGACAGCGAGTGGGGCTCCCCCCACTCCCGGATGAGGACGTTCTCGTCCTCGTCCGCCCCCACCGGCACCGACTCGTGCGGGATGTTGGGAATCATGAGCGCGAGCGTCTCGATCTCCTCGCGCATCGTGGCCAGCTTCTCGTCGTACTCCTTGATGCTCGCCGCGACCTCGCGCATCCGCGCGATGGGCTCGGACGCGTCCTCCCCCGCCTTCTTGAGCGTTGCGATGCGCTCGCTCTCCGCGTTTCTCTGACGCTTGAGTTCGTCCGACTCGACTATGACCGCACGGGCGGCTTCGTCCAACTCGAGCAGCCGGTCGAGTTCCGCCTTCTCTCCCTTGTCGGCGATCGCCTTCCGCACGACGTCGGGGTTCGTCCTTATGAATCTCAGATCCAGCATGTTCGTGTCCGCCGGTTGATTTCGGATGTTGGCGCTTCTAGCGCGTCTCTACTGTCTCTCGGGAGGAGCTGTCCGCAGAAACGACCTCGGCGGGAGCCTCGGGCTGCACGGACCGCGGCAGGTTGAGAACGAGGAGATCGTCCTCCTGCGGCTCGCAGAGGGCGGTGCCCGAGCGGGCCAGCGTCGCCGGCGCCTCCCCGGCCACGGCAGCGACCGGAACGCGGAAGAGCCTGATACCCAGAAGGGTCATGCCGCTGGTTGCCGCCACGGCGACCAGCGCTATGAGGACCGGCCTCCCGCTCTGGAACAGCGAGAGGTAGACAGCCACCCCGGTCAGGAGCCCGGAGATCAGGTATATGACCGTCGCGGTCTGCTTGGAGTTCAGACCCAGACAGGCGATCCTGTGCGAGCTGTGATCACGGCCTCCCTGGGCGAGGTCGCGTCCCTCGGAGAATCGCGACGCCGTGACCAGAAGCGCGTCGAAGATCGGGTAGCCGAGCATCAGGACCGGGATGATCAGCGCGCTCACGCCGCCCTCTGCGTAGGCCACGGCCCTGAGAGACAGGCCGCCCACGACGTAGCCGAGGAACAAGCTCCCGGCGTCGCCCAGGAAGATGGACGCGGGGGCGAAGTTGTACCACAGGAACCCCAGCGCGCCGCCGGCAACTGCGATCGCGGCGATGGCGGTGTTGGTGTGGCCGTGACCGACAGCCAGCACGAAAATGCCCAGAGTGGCGATCGCGGCCAGCCCCGAGGTGATGCCGTCCATGTTGTCCAGGAAGTTGAACGCGTTCATCAGGCCGACCATCCAGAAGAGCGCCAGGACGAACGCGAGCGGAGCGGGCAGCGGTATGCCGTCTATGCCACCCGACAGGAGCATGACGGCCGCGGCGACCGTCTGCCCGACGAACTTGGAGCGCGGGCGCATGCCGTTCGCGTCGTCGGCAAGGCCAAGAACGATGACCATGAGACCACCGGACATGAATCCGACCAGCCGCGCGCTGTACGGACATCGGATAAGGGCGAGCGCGGCGGCGGCGGACGCCAGACTGGCAAGCGCGACCGCGATGCCACCCATTAGAGGAGTCGGGCTCAGATGGACCTTGTTCTTGTTGGGGTAGTCCAGAAATCGCAGACGCCTGGCGAGGCTTCTCACCGCGGGGGTGAGGGCCAGGACCGCAAGCAGCGACAGGCCGAACGCACACAGAAAGATCATGACAGTTTCCAAGTCAACCGGTTCCCGTTTAGCACGGGATTATTCTGACACAGATACACAGCTGTCAAGTTCTTTCTCTGGCGTTCACCTCCTCGGGCTCACCGGGCGGTGCCGGCGGAAGGACACGCCGCGGGCGCGGCGCGCTACTTCTCGAAATCCGCGACAACACGCTCGAGGAGTTCGGAAAGGGACACGCGAGGCTCGTAGCCGATGGTCTCGCGGATCTTCGTCAGGTCGGGAACACGTCTTCGCATGTCCTCGAACCCCTCCTCGTAGGCGCGCTCGTATGGGATGTGCTCTATGGTCGACTTGCTCGCCGTCAGCTCCTTGACCCTCGCGGCGAGGTCGTCGATCGTCGTCTCTTCGTCGCTTCCCAGGTTGAACACTTCGCCGTCCGCCGCGGGCTCGTCCACGAGACCGAGCACTCCGCGGACCACGTCCGACACGTCGCAGAAGCACCGCGTCTGCTTTCCGTCGCCGTGAACCGTGATCGGATGGTCCAGAAGCGCCTGCTTGACGAAGCGGGGTATCACCATGCCGTACTGTCCGGTCTGCCTGGGTCCGCAGGTGTTGAAGCAGCGCACGATGACGATGGGCAGCTTCTTCTCCCTGTGGTATGCGAACGCCAGGAACTCGTCGATGGCCTTGGAGGATGAGTAACCCCAGCGCGTGATCGTCGTGGTCCCGAGCACCCTGTCGTCCTCTTCCTTGCACGGCTGCGAGTTCGCCTTGCCGTAGATCTCGGATGTCGAGAACAGGACGACCTTCTTCTTGCCGTCGTTGGCCTTCTCGAGCACGGTCTCCGTGCCCTTGATGTTCGTCTCGAGAGACTTCAGAGGGTTGTCGATGATGTAAGCCACGCCGACGGCCGCGGCCAGATGGAAGACCACGTCCACCTTGGCCGTCATGTCGGCTACGACCCGCTCGTCGAGGATCGTATCGATGACGTAATCGAAGTTGGGATTGTCCTCGAGGTGCGCGACGTTCTCGAAACGGCCGGTGGACAGGTCGTCAATGACCGAGACCTTGTCGCCCCGCTTGAGAAGCGCTTCGACGAGATGAGAGCCGATGAAGCCGGCACCGCCTGTCACGAGAGCCTTCATTCGAACCTGCGCCCTCCATATCGAGGCGAGTCCCGATGCTAAGACGCGGACGGGCCCGCCCTGATTCACTGAATCTCCGAGACCATCGAATATACAACCCAGGCTGCCTGTAGGCAACCGATTTCGCCCGTTCCCCCGGGAGACTTGATTCCGACCTCCAACCGGTGCAAGGGCCATGCCTTTGGGCGGTGGGCAGCGTCCGGACGCGGTCCGGGGCGCGGAACAGGGGCCGGATCGGGAGAGTGCTCAGTGACCGCGGCGTCCGAAGACGGTGGTGTTTACGGGCGGGCGACCGCTATCCAATCGCGGTCGAGATCGATGAGAGACAGGCGCTCGGGCGGAATGCCGGCGGCGGCGAAGAGGCCGAGCACCTCTCGCTTCATGTAGAATCTGACGAAGCTTCTCGAAAGCTGGAAGCGCAGTCTTCGAATCGGGACGCGCCACTCCCGGCGCTTGGGGAAGGACGCAAATATGCGCCCGGAGCACGCTCCAACCATGAGCTTGAGGTCGACGAGCGGCTCCTCGAGGTAGTCGAAGTAGCCCGTGGCCACCACGGCTTCGAACTTCTCGTCGGTAGAGAAGTCCTTGAACTCCGCGACGTGAAACTCGCACGTGTCTGACACGCCGTGGCGCTCCGCCTCCTCCCTGGCGATCCGAATCATCTCCTCCGCGAAGTCCACACCCACGACGCGGGACGCGCCCTCGGCCGCCAGGGCCAGCGCGTAGCGGCCCGACCCGCAGCCGACGTCGAGGACCTTCCACTCTCCGGGCAGCGGAGCGAGGTTACAGATAAGGTGGAAGCGCTCGACCACCACGCGTCGGAAAACGCGGTCAATGGCGCGCTGGTAGAGTGGTTTCTGCTCCTCGTAGACGGCATCGAAGCGAGCGGCCGCGCGGTCGAAGTGCTCACGTACTATGTTGCTCGAGCTCATGTTCCATGACCTTTCCCAGCGGCGCGAAGGCGAAGTCGGACAACAGATGCAGAAGCTTACCGCGCGTCGACCGCAGATTCCAGTAGTGCGTGAGTTTCGGCTTCCAGTGGAACGGTACGCGAGGGTGGTCCGGGTCGAGCTCCCACGGGTGGATGTAGAAGACCACCGGCCGGCCCTCGCTCTCGAGGCGCCTGACGTGCGCGCGCGTCAGGGCGTAGGGGTAGATCCGGAAGTAGGCCCCTCCCGTGGCCGGCAGCCTGCGGCCGGGGTAGTCCACGACCGACACCGGGAACTCGTAGATGGCTCCCGAAGGTGTCGGGACCGGTCCCGGAGCCGGGTCGAAGTCCGGTATGCCGTACCGCCAGTTCCTGACGGGGAAGACGCTCGAGTCACACCGGAACCCCAGTTCCGCGAGAATCTCGAGGGCCCACAGCGACTGCCGGGTGACGGAGAAGTAGGCGGCGCGGTACGCCGTGACCGGTGTGCCCGCGATGTCCTCGATGGCCTTCTTCGCGTCCGCGGTCTCCGTGCGGAACCGCTCGCGGGTCATTGAGTAGAGAAGATCGTGAGACCAGCCGTGACAGCCGACCTCGTGACCGCCGGCGACGAGGCTTCGCACAAGTTCGGGGTAGTCGAGCGCGACGGGGCCCAGGAAGAAGAACGTGCCCCGAGCGGAGCGCTCCGCCATCGCGCCCGTGAGGACGTCCATGCCCAGGCGCAGGCGGCGTTCCGCGGAGGCCTTCGTCTCGGGAGTGACGGGTATCCCGTCGAACCAGTCCTCGACATCGACCGTGAAGGCGTGCAGCAAGGTGCCCTCCCCCCGCTTCGTGGGGTGTGAACTCAGTCAGCGCGTCTGCGACCGAAGCATTTCGTCGTAGAGGTCCTCGAGATCCAGTATCATCTGCTCCTCCGAGAACGACGTGTCGAACTCCTCGGAGGCGGCTCTGCTCATCGCGGCCCGCCGCGACGCGTCCTCGGCGAGGCCGGCCAGTCGGTCGGCCATCTCGCCAACGGCGCCGCGCGGAACCAGATGGCCGTTCTTCCCCTCGACCACCGCCTCCGCGATGCCCGCGGTGTCGTACGCGAGCACTGGAACGCCCGTCGCCAGGGCCTGCAGCACGACGCGCGGCAACCCCTCCCACAGCGACGTCAGTACGAACACGTCCATCGCCCTCAGCAGGTCGGGGACGTCGTCGCGGACGCCCAGTATCCTCAAGGCCTCACCCAGGCCGGCTGCCTCCGCCGCCGCCGCCACAGAAGCGCGCATCGAACCGTCCCCAACGTAGATGAACGTGGCGTTTTCGTGCCTCTCGAGGAGCTCCGTCGCCAGTTTCACGAAGTCCATCGGGTTCTTCTGTGGCGTGAGCCTGCCGACGGAGCCCACGACCAGGTGGCCCTCGGGTATTCCCATTGCCCGGCGGACCGCGCGCCCCCTGCCCTCGTCGGGATGGAACCGGCGCAGCGGGATACCGCTTCGTATGAGCCGGTAGTCGGACGGCGAGCCGATGCCCGATTCGATGCCCACCTTCGTCGTCTTGTTCGAGACGGATATCATCGGGCGCGTCCACGGCGCGAGCGCCCCCTCGGCGGTCGTGAAGAGCCATTTGGGGAGCCGGGGCATCCGGTCGTGGAAGCTCCAGCCGTGATGCGTGTGCGTCACGTGAGGTACCCCGGCGAGCCTCGCCGCCACGCGCCCGAGAATCCCGGCCTTCGAGCAGTGCGTGTGGACGATGTCGAAGCGCTCTCGGCGGAGCAGGCGCGTGAGCTGCACGAGCATGAGCAGGTCCCGGAACGGGCTGATCTCGCGGACCATGTTCGGGAGCACGCGGACGATGATTCCCCGCGAGCGAGCGTCCGACCTCAGTGAGCCCTCCGGCCCGGTCTGCGGCCCGATCCAGAGGTGCGACTCGTAGCGCGAGGGATCGACGCGCGCGACGGACGCGATCGTGTTCTCCTGAGCGCCGCCGACTATGAGCCGCGTGATGAGGTGCAGTACTTTGGTTCGCGCTGATCCCGCGGGCCGCCCGAGCGCCTCACCGTACAGGCGGTCGAGCGCGAGGTCGTGGAAGCGGGCACGGTCGTGGAGCTCCCGCTTGGCGGCGTGAACACGCTCGAGGTACTGCGCTGAGTCGGCAACGATGTCCGCGACCTTGTCCGCGTACGCCTCCACGGACAGCTCAGACACGAAGCAATCGCGGAGTTCCGGCGGAAGGCTGTTGACGGCGCCGCCCGCCCGGAGGACGACCGGCACGCGTCCGCGCGCGATGGTCTCGAGCACGGTGAACGGTCCCCCCTCCCCCGCCGAGAACATCGGGACGATGTCGGCGCGGTCCAGCTCTCCGGGCACGTCGGCGACGCCACCGGCGAACTCCACGATGTCGGAGAGGCCGAGGCTGCCCGCCAGCGACTCGAGCGCGCGACGCTCACGCCCGTCCCCGAGCACGCGGAACCGGTAGCGCCCGGGCTCCCTGTCCTCCAGAGCGCGCGCCAGCCTCACGAACATGTCGACGCGCTTCACCTTCTCCAGGCGACCGAGACACGCCAGCCGGATGGGCCCGCTCTCGGGAAAGGACCTCGGGGCTTCGTCCGCGACCGGGATCATGACGGGGTTCGGTATTACGGGGGGCAGCAGGCCTCTGCGGCCCAGGTGGGACTTGACGTCGGCCACGGCGTCTCCGATGCAGTAGACCACCCGGGCGCGGGAGAGCGCGACCCGCTCCAGCAGTCTGAGCGGCCACGTCATCCAGGTGTCCACGCTGACCTTCACGGAGACGCGCGGCACCCGACGCCCGAAGCCGACGAACGCGGCGACGTCGGCGGGAAACGTTCCGGAGTGCACGAGTTCGGGGCTCAGGAGGGCGCAGTAGTCGCGGATGCGACGCCACGTGGCCGGGCTTCCCCACGTCGTGACGCCCGCCTCGTGTACGGTCACGCCATCCCCGATGCGCTTCCCCACGGGGCCGGACCGTCTGAGACACAGCACCTCGAACCGGTAGCGCTCGGTGAGCGCGCCGCCCGTTAGATACTCGACGCGTCTCTGGACTCCCCCGTACTCCATATCGGGCACGATCAGGAGCACGGTGGGGCGCCCGTCTTCCCCGGAGCGCGAGGCCCGCACGGGGAACGACGCCAACCGGGAGGGGTGGCCGCTCTGCGACTCGTCGCCGGACCACCTGAAGTCCCGGAGGCTCCCGAGGAGAATGCGATAGATGGCGCTCCTCCTCCTCGATGCCTCCCGCCTGCCCAGGACGCCGAAGACAGCATCGAGCCAGTAGAGAACGGTCCGGAAGGCGAGCCGCGCGCGCCAGAGCCTGCGCACCAGATCCTCCGACGCTCCCTCGATGTCGCAGAAATAGTGGAAGTCCGAGAGGACCCGTGCGGCGAAGGCCGGTCCCTCCATGAGACGGGTGGACGCTCCTCCCTCGTGTGTGAAGACGGCGCCAGTCACCGCGCCGACCTTCATCCCGGCAGCGAGAGCGCGGTGGCACCACTCGACGTCTTCCCTGTAGAGAAAGAAGTTCTCGTCCATGGGCCCCAGGGCCTCGAGTGACGAGCGAGAGATCGCCATCACGCTGCCGGAGACCACGTCGGTCTCGAGCACGCCGTGCGCGCCCGACCGCAGTCCGGCGACCGGCCGGGTCGTCCTCTGCCGGAAGAACACGCCCTCCAGCAGGATGTCGCCGGGGCGCGGGAGCGCCCTGACGCAGTTCCCGCCGGATCGCCCGTGGTCGTCCACCACGAGCCCGCCGACCACGGCGAATCCGGGGGTGTCCGCGGCGTCCACCAGGAGCTCGAGCGCACCGGGCTCGGGCGTAACGTCGGAGTTCAGGATGACGGCCACGGAGCCGGCCGCCTCTCTGAGCCCCCGGTTCACGCCCCTTGCGTATCCGCCGTTGGAGGGTTCTCTCACGAGTCGGACAGCGGGTAGCTCCGCACTGATGCGATCAGGACTCCCGTCGTCTGACGCGTTGTCGACCACGATGAGCTCGCACTGGCCTTCGGGCATGCGCTCGGAAATGCGCCGCAGGTTCTGGACCGCGGCGGCACCGCCGTTGTAGTTGACGACTATGACGCTTGCCCTGATCATCCACCGAGTCCTGTCGTGGGCAGTTCGGGAGAACGCGATCGTGCCCTCAGCGCCTCGGCCACGGCGAAGAAGAGCCAGAGCACCGAGTTCGTGCTGACGTCAGTGGCCGGGATCACCTGCGCCTGCACGAAGAACGCGGCCGCCCCAACCACCAGCGCCAGCACGACCGGGTCGAGACGCCCGCTCGAGCGAAGCTCACGGGCAGCGAGCCGCACGTTCCGGACGAAGGTGACGATGAGGCCGACGTAGAGGCCGAGTCCGACGATCCCGAGCGCTATCGCGCGCTGAAGGAAGTAATTCTCGGCCGTGAACGCCACGGGGTCGGCCCTCGACACCCTGTAGGCGCCCTCGAGCGAGGTCCGGATCCCTCCCCACCCCACGCCGAACAAGGGATGGTCCCTGATGATGCGGAACGACTGCTCGTAGGTAACAAGCCTCGCGGCGGCCGTCAATGCCTCACCTGAGAACAGCCTGTCTACCTTGGCGACGAGCGCTGGAGGCGCCACCAGTGCGGCGACGACTAGCACCAGGAGCGCCACGACCACCAGCCGCGCAGAGCGCAGAAGGAAGACGAGGAGGATGACAGAAACAAGCATCCCCAGGATGCCACCGGCGGAGTAGGTGTAGAGATTGCAGAGCGCGGCGAGCGCCGCGAGGACGATGAGCCCGACCCGGACGCGGCCGCGCTTGAGTCCCGCGGCGAGCCCGAGGCACATGGTGAATCCGATTGTCAGATAGTGGGAGAAGTTGAGTGGGTGGCTGAAGGTCGAGAACACGCGGTTCGAGGGATTCCCGCTGGCGTCGTAGGCCGTCCACGACCCTCCCCATTCGGGAAGCGCCGCTCCGAACGGCAGCGTCGCCTGGTAGAGCCCGAGGGCGATGGGCGCGACGAGACTGAGGGCGACGAAGAGGAGCGTCCGAAGAGCCTCCTCGCGGTCGCGCACGAGCACTCGCGCGATCGTGAAGACGGCCAGGAGCATCGCGATCCTGTAGACGCTCGCGACGCCCCAGAAGAAGCGCGTAGCGGTGTACAGGCTCGCCACGCTCAGAGCGATGACGGCGAGCTCGATGCGAAAGGAGGTGCTCCCCTTCCAGAGGGCGCGGAATCCGAACGACGTGAGCACGCGCGCGAACAGGAGCACGAGCACGATGTCGGCGACGCAGACGGACACGGTGCCGAAGATCTCGAACGAGAGCGGTTCCTTGAGCGGCAGAGTCAGGATCACCAGATACCAGAGGCCCCTGAGCGCTCCGAACCGCCAGATGAGGAAGGAGGCCAGGGCGGCGCCCGTCACCGCCAGGACCGCGATGGCGGGCGCGGAGACAACGGCCGCGATGATGCCCACGACGAAGGCGCAGACGTACGGCCACGGGCTTCTCAATAGCTCCTTGAGGGACGGGAGTCTCACGCGACCTCCGATCCACCACCGCCGCCGTCAGCGCCCCGCCCCAGAAGGCGCGCGCACTCCACGCGCGCCCCTTTGTCAGCGGCCAGCCAGGAGACGAAGAACACGGCCGATATCAGAGATCCCCCGACAGCGAACGCGACCAGTCCGGGCGGCGACGGCAGCGTTCTCACAACGAGCACCGCCGCCCCGGCGGCCACGGCTCCCCCGACGAGCGGTCCGCGGAGGCTGGTGGCGAAGTCACGGACGGAGGCGCCGGTCAACTTCCCGACCACGACCCAGCCCAGAACGCACGCGATCACGGTCGCCGCGAGCATGACGACGGCGACCCCGGTTATCCCGGCGCGAGTCGCTCCGAACCACACGCCCGCAGCGGCCACGGCGAGCCGGACCCAGTTGATGCGTCTGAAGAGCGAGGGCTTCCCGACGGCGACCATGAGGTCCTCCGACAGAGCCGAGAAAGACCGGAAGACGCCGAGGAAGGCCAGCACGTAGAACGCGGAGACCGCCCCAAGCCACTTCTGGCCGTAGGCCGCCTCCAGGAAGTACCCGCCCAGTCCCAGCACGCCGACCAGGAAGAGTATCGCGAGCGCTCCCGCGTACGAGAGCGCCCTGAAGTAGAGCTCGCGCTGCTTCCCGGCCTCGACGCCGGGTGACGCATAGGACGGCAGGAGAACAGTGTTGAACGCCCGCATGATGTAGTTGGCGGGCAGCGCGCCGAGCGTCAGCACGAACACGTACAGGCCCAGATGGTGCGTTCCGAGAATGCGGCTGATCGTGACGCGGTCGGCGGCCTGAAACAGGAAGATCGCCATGGTTCCGCCGAGCACGATCCAGCCGAAGGATAGGTCCTGGCGAGCGATGTCCCACCGGAAACGGAAGCGCGGGCGCCACGGCGAGAGGACCCAGTACGTAATCGTCTCACCGGCCGCCGCGGCCACCTCTCCGGCGACGAGAGCCCAGACGCCGGCTCCCCTGAGGGCCAGCGAGATCGCCAGCGACGCGTAGATGACGGAGCCCACGAAAGCAGGAAGGAAGCGTTTCTGGAACTTGAGACCCTTGTCGAACAGCCGCGCGGGGACCGTTTGAAGGGCACGAATGAGAACGAAGAGGGCGCAGAGACGGAACGGAGCGACCAGCCCCCCCTCCGCGAAGAACGTCTCGACGAGCGGTGCTCCGGCCCACGCGAGGACGAAGAAGACCGTCCCCAGTGCCGCGGATAGGAGGAAGACAGTATCGCACGATTCGTCGACGCACTCGCGCCTGCAGATGAGCGCGTGGCCCAGTCCGAATCCCTGGAAGAGGGCCAGCCCGCTGACCACGATGTAGATTGCGGCGAACCGGCCGAAGTCCGTGGGAGCAAGGACGCCGCCCAGCACGAGGAACGCCAGGTAGCGCGCGGCCCGTATTAGGGCCATCGTGCCCGCTACCCAGAGGAAGCCCTTTGCGACGGTGCGTTTCATAGGCGACTGACGAGGCTCCGGTGCTCCGTTACTCGACGCCGCCCCAGCGGGCGAGGCGGTGAGCCGATCGGAGGATCCATCTGATCTCGGGCGGAGCGGAGTCAGCATTGCCGGCCGTCCACTCCTTCTCCCTCGAGAGGACACCCTCGCACGCGAAGGCGAGGCCGACGGCGGCGATCGCGGCGAGAGCAACCGTCAGAATGACGATCACGCTGCGGCGAGGACGGGACTTCTTCAAAGGCGGAATGGCCCGGTCCACGATGCTGACAGTCTGGAGGTCCCGGGCCTCCTGAATGCGGGACTGCTCGTACTGCGCCGACAGGTACTCGTGGATCTTCTCATGGACGAGCACGTCGCGTGTCAGCTTGGCCAGCTCGAAGCCGATCTTGGGCACGGAACCGAGCGGGAGGAACACCCCGAGTCCGTCGTCGGAGTTGGGCGGGACGCCTCCGGTAAGCAGGTCGAGCGTCTCCTTCAGTTCGGAGAGTTCCATCTCGATCTCCACCATGCGCGCCTGGTCGGGGCTCGCGTATCGCTCGAGCACTCCCCGTTCGATCCTGAGTGTGGTCCGCTGCGCCTGCAGCGCGGCGGCCGCCTCGACCGTGACTCGCGTCTGCTCCGTAAGCTCGATCGCGCCGTGTTCCTCCTGGAAGGCCTGCGCGGCAAGCGCCGCCTCCTCGAGCCTCGCCTCGTTCTCCTCGCGATACTCGCGGATGAACTGGCTGGTCCTCTGGGCTTGTTCCACGCTCGTCTCGCGATTGTAGGAGTCGAGGAGTTCGACGAACGCGTTCGTCATCTCCGCCGCGCGCACTTTGCTCCTGTCCTCGACCATGACCTCGATGAGTCCCTCGGCCGTGCTGTTGACGAAAACGCGGCCCTCGAGTTCCTCGATGGCGTGCTCCCTGGTCCTCGCGCCGTAGAGCTTCGTCAGGTCGAACCGGTCGACCAGCTCGGCCCGCAGCCTCCTGCTCTTCAGGACTCCTATCATCACGTCGAGCATCGGCGAGTCGGACATGAGTCCCATACCGCCTATGTCAAGACCGATGAGAGATGAGATCTGCATCATGCCGCTTCGCGCGTCCGACTCCTGAGGAGGCAGGAACGTCGACCGACCGGCGTACCAGTTGGGCATGAGAAGGCTGATGCCGACCGAGAGGATCGCCGCCGCTATGAAGACGCTGTAGATCATCTTGCGCCAGGCAAGACCGGCCTGGAGAATCGTGCGCTCGCTGCCCTTGCTTTCTTCCACTCGGCATTCACGTCTAGGTGGCGGTCGCTACATAGTGGCCTAGTCAATGACAAAGTAG
>DAOWER010000101.1 GCA_030638405.1 Candidatus Eiseniibacteriota bacterium
ACTGCCGCGATGGAATCCTGGTCCCAGTACTTCTCCGATATCCCGGGGTCGCCGCAGACGACGACGGCCAGAGGCGCCTCCTGGAGCATCCCCCAGGACTTCTTGGCGGCGCCCAGACGGTCCAGCTTCTCGCGCTCGGTGACCACCACGAAGTGCCACGGCTTGCGGTTCATGCCCGACGGGGCGGACATCGCCGCCTCGAGCATCGCCGTGATGTGCTCCTCGGACACGGGCTCGTCGGTGTACTTCCTGATGCTCCTTCTCGCCAGAATCGCGTCTATCATGCCTGTTCGTCCTCGCGGGCATGTTCGTCCCCGCTGGGTTGCTCGTCCTCGAATGTCCTGAACTTCGCGTCGCCCCACAGCCGCTCCAGCTGGTAGTAGTCGCGCGTCTCCTCGTCGAAGACGTGCACGACCACATCGACGTAGTCCAGGAGTATCCAGCGCTTGCCCTCGTAGCCCTCAACGTGCCAGGGCTTCTCACCCTCGTCGTTCAGACCGTTTTTGATGGCGTCGGCGATCGCCCTGACCTGGATGTCGCTGGTCCCGCCGCAGATGACGAAGAAGTCACACGTCGAGGTCAGCCCCCTCAGGTCCATCGATATCACGTTCTCGGCCTTCTTGGTGAGCGCGAGCTCCGCGGTCCGCACCGCGCGCTCCTGTGATGTCCTGGCCAAACGCTATCCTCCGAACTTCACTATCTCGATCCGGGGGGAGGCCTTGGCCTCCTCCTCGGTCAGGATTCTCTTAACGGTGGCCCGCCGGCGCTCCGCCTTCCGGATCTTCAGGTCGAACAGCCACACGATCACGAACGACACGATGAGGAACGCGACCGCGAGCGCGATGGGCAGGACCGATTCCTCGGACCCGTCCGAGATGGCGCTGCCGACCACGAACCCGACGATGGTCAAAAGCACCGGCAGCATGTAGAGCGCGAAGGCCGCCACCAGTACTCTGCCCGGGCTTATCTCGATCTCGACGGCGTCACCCGGGCACGCACCCGCCTCGTTCGTGGCCAGAAGCAGGATCTCCTTGCCGTCGCTCGTGGCCAGGCAGAGGCCGCACTTCTCGCACGCCCCGGACGTCCCCATGGCGACGACCGCAGCATCGTCGTTCACTGAAACGACGCGACCGAGCTCTGTCACGGCAGTTCTCCTTACGAACCGCGGGTCTCAGGCAGCGAACATCCTATCAGGTGCGAACGACCATTATCGCCTGATGAGCCCCAGTTTCTCAAGGGCGAAGAGCGCAATCAGCCCCGTGGCCAGCCCCGTTGCCGCTGAGACCAGGAGCGCCACCGGCAGAAGCTTCACGGCGGGTCCGGGGCCCGTGTAGAACCCGGAGAGGACGCCCAGCTGCGCCAGGTTGTGCAGCACGGCGCCCACGACGCTCACGCCGACCACCGACAGCGGCGGGAACGCGAACCTCGCGGCCAGCCCCATCCCGACCGCGCCCGCCACGCCCCCGGCCATCGCCAGTCCGAAGCCCGGCCCTAGGAACGTCCCGACGACGAGCGACGCGACGACGACACGCAGGACCGTGACCGCGAGCGCGTCGGCGAACCCCAGCGTGATGAGCGCGATCAAGGTCGCGATGTTCGCGAGCCCGATCCGCAGGAACGGGAACGGTGACGGCAGCGCGCTCTCGACCGCGTAGAGCGTGAGCGCGACGCCGAGGAGCATCCCGAGTCGCGCCACCCGCCCGGCGGCGGTGTGGCCGGTCGTGCCTCGCCCCGCCGCGCTCTGTGTCACCTTCGTGTTCGCCGCGTCGCCCATGTTCTACCTCGTCACCGCGTCGGTCGGGGTCGGCCCGTCGCCCACGACAGTGACGACCACTCTGTTGGGAACGCATACGACGGCGCGTCCCCGCGTCCGCACCGCGCCCATCCTCACACAGAGCTCGTGCGGGCACGGGGACGAGAGCACCCTGGCCTCGCCGCCCGCGACCTCGACCACCGTGGCGCCGAGCGGCCCCGCGACCTCGACCCTGATGTCGGAGTCGAGCGGAGCAAGGCGCTCGAACCCGCCGTCGCCGGTGATCCTGACCGTGGCCCCCTCCCCCTGCCCGCCGCCCGCGATAAGGAGCACGAGCGCCGCGCCCACAATCACGTACAGGACGAGCCTGTCGGCGAACGTCAGGAGTGTGCGGCTGCCGGCCATCAGTCGTCGCACCACAGGAAGTCGGCGGGCCGCCCACAGCCGCTGCAGCACCCGTTCTCGATGCCGACAACCTCCGTCCGGTAGCCGGTCCGCCTGACGAGCAGGTGACCGTCGTCCGGGCAGTACGTGTTCGCGTCGTCCGTAAGCTGAACGTTCCCCAGATAGACGTACTGAAGCCGCTCCCGCGCGATCTCCTTCGCCCGCAGCAGAGTCGATACCGGCGTCGCCGGGATGTTCATCTTGTGCGTCGGGAAGTACCGCGAGAAATGGAGCGGTATCGACGGGCTGACGTCGGCCACGAAGGCCACCAGTTCGCGGAGGTCCTCGTCCGAGTCGTTCAGGCCGGGGATTATCAGGTTGGTCACCTCGACGAAACACGTCTCGGCGGCCGTCCGGATGGTCCTCTTCACGGCCGCGGCGCCGTCAATGTGGCAGTAGTCGCGGTAGAACGACTCTCTCATCGACTTGAGGTCTATGTTCATGGCATCAATCAGCGGAAGAAGCTCCCGCAGAGGCGCCTCGTTCAGGACGCCGTTCGTCACCAGGATGTTCTTGAGCCCGCTCTCCCTCACGAGCGTGCCTGCCTGCACCAGGTACTCGAACCAGACGAGCGGCTCGGTGTAGGTGTAAGCGACGCCGAACGAGCCGGCCTCGGACGCGAGCTTCACAAGCTCGGCGGGCGGCAGCGGCGTCGTCTGGACCTTCATCTGGGAGATGGACCAGTTCTGGCAGAAGTCGCAGCGGAGGTTGCACCCGTTGCACGCTATCGACAGGACGGATCTGCCCGGGCACACGTGGTAGAGCGGCTTCTTCTCGATGGGGTCCATCGCGACGGACACCGTCTGCCCGAAGTTCTCGGCCGTCAAGACCCCGTCCCGGTTGGCCCTCCCGAGGCAGACACCGTGGCCGCCCTCCGGAATGACGCACGCCTGCGGGCAGAGCTCGCAGGCGATGCGGCCGTCGGAGAGCTTGCTCCAGTACTTGGCGTCGGTCATCCCTTGTGCTCCCCCTCTCCGCCCCCGCTCCTCCCCTCAACGGCACTGTCGTAGAAGCGCCGTGTGGGGTACGCGAAGTCGATGTCGTGGGCGGCAGCGAACTGGTCGAGCACGTCTTCCCATACCTCCTGCGTGGAGCCGCGGCGTTCGCGAGGCCGGCACAGGTACCGGATGGTCAAAAGCACACCGCTGTCCCTGACCGACGTGTAGACCGTCGGCGTGAACGTACGATAGAAGATCATGAACTTCCTGTTCGTTTCCCTGACCTTCTCCGCTGCCTTCTCGCTGAGGTTCT
>DAOWER010000010.1 GCA_030638405.1 Candidatus Eiseniibacteriota bacterium
CCCGGCGGTGACCTCTCCGACCCGGTCGTCCAGGCGACGCTCAAGGTCGTGAAGGTCTTCTGGTCGCTCGAGGACTGGCTCGCGTACGAGCGGCACTTCCCGGCGATCAACTGGTTGACCAGCTACTCGCTCTACCACGACAGCCTCGAGGCTTACTTCCGCAGTGAGGTCTCGGAGGAGTGGGAGGGCATGCGCCAGGAGACGATGCGGATCCTCCAGCAGGAAGCCGAGCTCAAGGAGATAGCGCGCCTCGTCGGCGTCGACGCGCTGTCCAACCGCGACAGGCTCGTCCTCGGCCCGGCCAAGGCGATACGCGAGGACTTCCTGCACCAGAACGCGTTCGATGACGTGGACACCTACACGTCGTTTCCCAAGCAGTACAGGATGCTCAGGAACATCATCGCGATGAACCGTCACGCCCGCGACGCGGTAGAACAAGGCGTGCCGCCGGAGGCCGTCTTCGGCCTGCCCGTCAATGAGGAGATATCACGCTCTCGTTATGTTCCCGAGGCCGACCTGGACGAACTGGACGCCATCGCCGGACGCATCGAGACCCAGATACGCGGGCTTGTCGAGGAACGTGCCGGCGTGAACGAGGTGTCGCAGTAGTCCGCCGGGGCGTCGCGCCCGTGCGGGGACAGCGCGGGCACAGCCCTGGGACCACACAAGAGAGAGCGCACGCGAAAACAGAGAACCCGTTCGAGGAGAACTGCCGATGGTGAAGGAATACAGGACCGTTCAGGAGATCGCGGGGCCGCTTCTGCTTGTCGGGGAGGTCTCCGGGGTCAAGTACGAAGAGCTGGTCGAGGTCGAGCTCCCAGGCGGGGAGGTGAGGCGGGGCAAAGTGCTCGAGGTCGATGAGGACACCGCGCTGGTGCAGCTGTTCGAAGGCGCCACGGGCGTTTCCGTGGACAGCGCGAGAGTGCGCTTCCTCGGGCGCGGGCTGGAGCTCGGGCTCTCGCCAGATATCCTTGGACGTGTATTCGACGGCCTCGGGCGTCCGAAGGACGGCGGACCTGCGATCATCCCGGAGATTAAGCGCGACGTTGCTGGCGCCCCACTGAACCCGACGGCGCGCGACTACCCGAACGAGTTCATTCAGACCGGCGTCTCCTCCATCGATGGGTTGAACACGCTGGTGCGCGGCCAGAAGCTGCCGATCTTCAGCGGATTCGGGCTGCCGCACGCCGAGCTTGCCGCTCAGATCGCACGGCAGGCGGCGGTGCTCGGGACCGAGGGCAGCTTCGCCGTCGTGTTCGCGGCGATGGGTATCACGTTCGAGGAAGCCGAGTACTTCATCGCCGACTTTCGCAGAACCGGTGCCATCGACCGCGCGGTCCTGTACGTCAACCTGGCCAACGACCCCGCGATTGAGCGCATCGCGACGCCGCGTATGGCGCTGACGGCGGCTGAGTACCTGGCGTACGATCTCGAGATGCACGTGCTCGTCATCCTTACGGACCTCACGAACTACTGCGAGGCGCTCCGTGAGATCTCCGCGGCGCGCAAGGAAGTCCCGGGGCGGAGAGGATACCCCGGATACCTCTACACCGACCTCTCGACCCTCTACGAGCGCGCCGGGCGCATCAAGGGCAAGAGCGGTTCCATCACGCAGATCCCGGTGGTGTCGATGCCCGAGGACGACAAGACCCACCCCATCCCCGACCTCACGGGCTACATTACCGAGGGTCAGATCATCCTCGACCGCGCGCTGCACCGGAAGGGCATCTATCCGCCGATCAACGTGCTGCCGTCGCTCTCGCGTCTCAGGGACAAGGGTATCGGTGAGGGGCGGACGCGCGAGGACCACGCGAACCTGGCGAACCAGCTCTTCGCCGCGTACGCGCGCGGCAAAGAGGCACAGGAGCTCGCGGTCATCCTGGGCGAAGCGGCGCTCTCTCCGGAGGACAAGGCATTCTTCAAATTCGCCGAGGTCTTCGAGGACAGGTATGTCAGGCAGGGCGGTGACGAGAACCGCACGATCGAGGAAACGCTGGCGCTCGGGTGGGAGCTTCTCGATATCCTGCCGTTGTCCGAGCTCAAACGCGTCAAGCCGGCGCAGATCGAAAAGTACCTCAAGCGCACGGGGGCTGAGGCGAAGGAAGCGCTCGCGGAGAAGGAAGCAGCCAAAGGGAAATAGGCTGACGGTGTGGCCGGGCGCTACGGACCCGGCGCCGGATGGAGAGACATGCGAATTCGGGCGAATCCCAACAGAATGCAGCTTCTGAGGCTCAGGCGTCGCCTGAGCCTCGCGAAGCGCGGCCACAAGCTCCTCAAGGACAAACAGGAGGAGCTGATGCGCCGCTTTCTGGGGATGGTGCACAGTGCCCGCGACCTCAGAGCCGAGGTCGAGAGCGAGCTCGCCCTCGCCTACCGCGCCTTCGTCTCCGCCCGGTTCGAGATGGACGGAAGCGCCATGGCGTCGGCTCTGGCCTTCTCGCAGAGGGTGGTCGAGCTCAAGGCGGAGCGCGAGCAGGTGATGAATCTGAAGGTGCCGAAGTTTCAGGTCGAGATACCTTCGGACGCGGAGTTCGGCTACGGCTACTATGAAACCACCATGGACCTCGATCGCGCGCTCGGGATGTACGCTACGATACTTCCGAAGCTCATGTCGCTTGCCGAGGTCGAGAAGTCGATACAGCTTCTTGCCGCCGAGCTGGAGAAGACGCGCCGGCGCGTCAACGCGCTCGAGCACATCCTTGTGCCGAGTCTCGAGGAGACCATCAGGTTCATCTCGGACCGTTTGTCCGAGATGGAGCGCGCCACGGCGACCAGGCTCATGAAGGTCAAGGAGATTGTGCGGGAGCACTAGCCGCCGGACGGGATTGCGCAGATAGTACAGTCGGACACACGAGAGAGCGGGGCGTCACGTCGACGCCCCGCTTCCTTCAGCGACACCCTGCCATTCCCAGCGGCTCAAGCAGGCGGGAAAGCAGGCAGTCGTTATCGGATCCCCAGCACCTCCCTGTAGCCCTCCATGTCCATGAAGCCGTGGCCGCTGACGTTGAATCCGATGATCTTCTCTTCACCCGTCTCTTTGCACTTCCTCGCCTCGTCGATGGCGCAGCAGATGCTGTACGCCGATTCCGGCGCCGGCAGGAAGCCCTCCGTCCTTACGAAGAGCCGCGCGCTCTCGAAGACGTGCTTCTCATCCTGAGGATACGCGATGGTGTCGATGTAGCCCAGGTGTCTCAGGAGGCTGATTATCGGCGAGCATCCGTGGTACCTCAGCCCGTCGCCCTTGATCGGCTCCATCTCGGTCTCGTGCCCCAGCGTGTACATCTTGAGCAGGGGCGTGATCTCGGCGTGGTCGGCGAAGTTGTACCTGTAGTCGCCCTGGAGGTTCGGGGCGGCCTGGCTCTGAGCGGCGATGAACTGTATCTTCCTGCCCTTCGTCAGGACGTCTCCCACGAACGGCAGGACGAACCCGCCGAAGTTGCTGCCGCCGCCGAGACAGGAGATCAGCAGGTCGGGGTAGACACCCGCCTTCTCGAACTGCTTCTGGGTCTCGAGTCCGATGACCGTCTGGTGCATGAGCACGTGGTTCAGCACGGAACCGAGACAGTACGCGGCCTTCGGGTCGTTACTCGAGTCCTCGAGCCCTTCCGATATCGCGATGCCGAGCGAGCCCGGGTGCTCGGGGTCCTGCTCGTAGAGCTTCCTCCCGCACTCGGTGCGGTCGGAGGGCGATGCGCAGACGTCCGCGCCCAGGAGTTTGATGAAGCCCATCCGGGCGGCCTTCCACTTGTAGACCGCGCGCACCCAGTAGACCGTACACTTGAGCCCGGTCAGGGCGGACCCGTACGCCAAGGCCGTGCCCCACTGCCCGGCGCCGGTCTCGGTCGTCAGACGCTCGAACCCCTGCTCGCTCGCGTAGTACGCTTGCGCGAGCGCCGTGTTGACCTTGTGGCTGCCCGTCGGGCTGTAGAATTCCGACTTGTAGTAGAGCTTCGCCGGCGTCCCCAGGGCTCTCTCCAGCGACAGCGCCCGAAAGAGGGGCCGCGGCCTGCCCGCCTGCAGATACAGCTGCCTCAAGCCCTCCGGGATGTCGATCCAGCTGTCGGTCGAGAACTCCTGCTTGAGACACTCGCCGATCATCATGTTGGGAAGCTGCTCGATGCGCGACGGACCGTCGTCCGGGTCCTTGGGAGGCGG
>DAOWER010000044.1 GCA_030638405.1 Candidatus Eiseniibacteriota bacterium
CGAGCGACACAGCAACCAGTCGTTCCTGTTCAACACGGAGCTCTCGAAGCTCAAGCTGATCAAGGGAGTGACGGTCACGAAAACGGGGCGCGTGGTGGAGGTGGAGGAAGACGCGGTCAACGAGGTGACGCCGGCGTTCCTCGAGGGAGCGTCGATGTACGCCAACGTTCTGGAAAAGGTCGTCTCGTTCCCGGCGGCAGGATCCGGGTCGGTGATGGAGCTACAGCTCAGAGGAGACCACGAGCCGGCCGCCGACGGAAGCTACTCCGGCATCGAGCACATGGGCGCCACGGACCCGATGTTCGACGCCTCCTTCACCATCCGCTATCCCGATGGCGCCGAGGCCCCTTCCAGCGTCGGCCACACGGGGAGCTTGGGCACCACGACCATAAGAAAGGCCGCGGAGCCGGGTGAGATCATCTACAGCGTCTACGACGTCCCGGCCCTGGTCGAAGAGGAACACATGCCGCAGGCGTCAGAGCTTTACCCGACGGTCATCTACTCGTCATACACGAGCTGGGAACAGCCCGCGGCGTTCTTCGCGGGCGAGTTCTTCTCTCACATCGAGACCGGCGGAGAGATCGCGTCGCACGTGGCCGAGCTGACGCAGGGGTTGTCGTCCGGCGAGGACAAGGTGCGGGCGCTGTTCCTGGACGTCACGACCGGGGTCAGGAACGTACACCTGCGACTCGGCCTCGGCGGATACGCCCCGAACGACGCGGAGCAGGTGCTCGAGAACAAGTACGCGGACACGCGCGACAAGGCGGTCCTCCTCATAAGCATGCTCCGCGCGGCCGGCGTAGACGCGTACCCCGCGCTGGTCACAGGGATGCCGGACGCCCGGTTCACGAAGTCGGTGCCGACTCTCAAGCAATTCACGCGCATCCTCGTCGCTCTGCCGGACGGGGGTTCCTATCGCTTCCTCGACCCGTTCCTCGACGACGTGTCCTACGGCTTCGTGCGGTGGGGGCGCGGGAACACCGCGCTCGTGGTCAGGGACGACGGCTCGAACGTGCTTGTCGAGGTCCACGGCTTCCGCGCGCTGGAAAACCACGCGGTGCGGCGGATGGCGATAACTCTCGGCAGCGACGGAAACGCAGACGTCCTTGTGTCCTGCGAACTCACCGGCTACTTCGACAGGAAGGCGCGTCGCGACCTCAAGGACGCGACGCCGTCCGAGGAGCAGAAGCTGTTCGACACGGCCGCGAACCTCGTGTCCGCAGGAGCGTCCAACGCCGGCCACTCGCACTCGGACCTCAAGGACCTCACCGAGCCGGTCCGTGTCTCCCAGGACGTCCGGGCGGAGGGACTGGCGGTGCCACAGGGCGACATGATGATCGTGCACCTGCCGCCGTTCCCTCACTCGTTCGCGTCGATGGGGATCTATCCGTCGCTCGCGGAGCGACGCTACGCCTTCGAGTTCCCGTGCGAGTTCAAGAGCGACCTCGAGATCAAACTGTCTCTTCCGGAAGGGTACCAGGTGGCATGGCTGCCGCAGGACGTCACGCTCACGAACCCGGACGCGGTGCTCGAGCTGACCTGTGAGTCGGACGAGAGCCAGCACGCCGTGGTCTGGAAGCAATCGGTGACGGTCAACGAGCGGAGCATCGGCGTCGACAATTACACCGAGTTCAAGGAGAGCTACGACACTCTCGTCTCTCCGAAGAGCCGACTGATCCTGTTGAAGAAGGCCTAGGCTCAACGTGGGATTCGGACCGCGGCGGCACGGGGCCGCGGCGGTCCGGCCCCCTTACGACACGAGCTTTCATGAAGTACCGCGCGCTCGAAGAGATCGCAGGGAGGATCGAGCGGAAGCAGGTTCCGTTCTCGGACCTCATGCCGTGGCGGGTGCGACGCATCCTCCTTGTGTCGAGTCTTTACGACTCGTTCACCTTCCAGGAGGACGGCAATCTCGGTGAGATGCTCTTCACGGAGTATCAGGAGCTCAACCTGAGCTCCACTCCTACCATCATCCGGGTCTCGACGGCCGAGGAGGCCGTTCGGGAGCTCTCCGACAGCAAGCCCGATCTTGTCATAACAATGCCCCGAGTCGGGGAGATGGACGTCTTCGACTTTGGACGACAGTGCCGGGAGCAGGCGCCGGAGCTGCCGGTCGTCCTCATGGCCTACGACACGCGCGAGCTGGCCGTCCTCAAGGAGAGGGCGGAAAGGAAGGCCGTCGACAGGTTCTTCGTGTGGCTCGGCGACGCGCGGGTCTTTCTCGCGGTCATCAAGTGGGCCGAGGATCTGATGAACGCCGGGCACGACGCGGAGATGGCCGGCGTCAAGCACATCCTCCTCATTGAGGACTCGATCCGCTTCTACTCCGTGTATCTGCCGATGCTCTACGGCGAGATCATGGAGCAGACGCAGGCGCTCATGGCCGAGGGGGTCAACCGCATGCAGCAGCTCATGCGCATGCGAGCTCGACCGAAGGTGCTCTTGGCTTCCACCTACGAGGAAGCCGAACAGATGTTCCGGACGAGCGGCGAACATCTGCTCGGTGTCATCTCCGACGCGCGTTTCCCGAGGGCCGGAGAGCCGGACTCGTCGGCCGGACTGGACTTCGCCCGCATGGTCAAGGCCCAGGACCCGGGCACGCCCGTCCTTATCCAATCGACCGATGCCGGGGTAGCGAAGAAGGCGGAGGAACTGGGCGCCGCGTTTTGCCGCAAGACGTCTCGGACGCTTCTCCACGACGTCCGCGGGTTCATGCGCGGACACCTGGGGTTTGGTGATTTCATCTTCCGCAATGAGGAGGGAGTTGAGGTCGCCCGGGCCGACGATCTCCGAAGCCTCGTCGAAGCGGTCAAGAGCGTCCCCGAGGAGTCGCTCGTGCTTCACGCGAATCGTAACGACTTCTCCACTTGGCTGATGGCGCGAACGGAGTTCGACCTCGCCAAGGCCATCAAGCCGAGAAAGATCGACGAGTTCACGAGTCCGTCTGCGATGCGCGACTACCTCCTGTCGGCGATCCGCACGTACCGCAGTCGCTCCAGGGCCGGCCTGGTCGAGGAGTTCTCCAGTGACACGTTCGAGCCCGAGACAACCTTCTCAAGAATCGGCTCCGGCTCTCTCGGTGGGAAGGGCCGCGGCCTTGCGTTCGTCAACTCACTCCTGAACGCGTACGACATCGAGGACCGCATCGACGGCGTGCACATACAGGTTCCGCGCAGCGCCGTAGTGGCCACCGGCGTGTTCGACCAGTTCATGAACGAGTCGGAGCTTACGTCGTTCGCTCTCGAGGAGGAAAGCGACGAGAAGATTCGTGAGGCGTTCCTGGCGGCGGAGTTCCCGCATGAGACCAGGGACGAACTGGCCTCTTTCCTCTCGCGCGTGAGCTACCCGCTGGCGATCCGTTCTTCCAGTCTCTTCGAGGACTCATCGTACCAGCCGTTCGCCGGCGTCTACCAGACCTACATGATCCCCAACTCGAACGCGGATCTCGAGGTCCGCCTCGACGAGCTGTGTAGAGCGATACGCCTCGTGTACGTCTAAACATATTCCTCCGACTCCAAGGCCTACATCGAGTCGACGCCGAACCGGCTGGAAGAGGAGCGGATGGGCGTCATCATCCAGCAGATCGCCGGGCGGAGGCACGGCGACTACGTCTACCCGAACCTGGCGGGTGTCGCGCGCTCTTACGACTTCTATCCGGTCAAGGGAATGAAGGCCGAGGACGGCATCGCGTCCGCGGCCCTCGGTCTGGGCAGAATGGTCGTCGAAGGTGGGCGTGTCGTGCGCTTCTCCCCCGCCCACCCGAACAAGCTGTTCCAGTTCTCCTCGACCAAGGACTATCTGAACAACGCGCAGCGCGAGTTTTACGCCCTGGACCTTTCGAGCAACGCTCCGGTCGGGAGCGCAGCCGACTCCCCGGCCGCGAACCTGGCGCTCCTCGGATTGGACATCGCTGAGGAGCACGGCACGCTCGCCCCGGTCGCCTCGGTCTACTCGGCGGAGAACGACCGCATCTACGATGGGACCGGGCGGGCGGGAACGCGCCTGGTGACCATGGCCGGTGTTCTCGGCGGCGATCTGTTCCCGCTGGCGGAGACGCTCCGCTTCCTCCTGGAGGTCGGGAAGGCCGGCTTCGCCTGTCAGACGGAGATAGAGTTCGCGGTCAACCTGAGCAAGAAGCCGGACGAGCCGCACGAGTTCGCCTTCCTGCAGATCCGACCGATGGTCTTCGGCGGCGAGTTCGCGGATGTCGACCTCGGCGGGATCGAACCGAAGGGCGCGGTAGTGCTTTCGGACGGCGCGCTCGGCCACGGGCACATCGCGGACATCCATGACATCGTCTACGTAGACAGGCAGACGTTCGACCGGAGCAAGTCGGTCGAGATCGCGGCCGAGATCGCAACCCTGAATGCGCGCCTGGCCGAGGCGGGACGTCCTTACCTGCTCATCGGTCCTGGTCGCTGGGGCAGCGCCGACCCGTGGCTGGGAATCCCGGTGCGGTGGTCGCAGATCTCGAGGGCACGCTGCATCGTCGAGACGGAGCTCCCCGACATCAAGGTGGAACCATCGCAGGGCACCCACTTCTTCCAGAACATCACGTCCTTCGGAGTCAGCT
The DNA here is from genome assembly GCA_030638405.1 of Candidatus Eiseniibacteriota bacterium. Taxonomy (GTDB): domain Bacteria; phylum Joyebacterota; class Joyebacteria; order Joyebacterales; family Joyebacteraceae; genus JALGZG01. Next base: position 4,574 of record DAOWER010000044.1, read on the forward strand.
ACTTCACCGTCAGTGGAAGCGGCCCCGGCGCCTTCATCGACGAGGCCTGGCTCGACGCTCAGCCGACCGAGTCGGATATGCCGCACGTGCGCCACCTGGCGTTCGACCGACCGCTGGACGTCGCCGCGAACTCGAAGACGGGGCACGGCGTGGTGCTGAAGCCGGGGGTCAGGCTCGCCAAAGACAGCACCGAATAACCTCCGCTCTTCGGCCGTCCGAGTCGCGCCCGAGGATCGGCCGCGCCCGTACACAGCGAGGCGGCAGAAGGTGAAACCCTCCGCCGCCTCGCGTTCGGCGCGGAACCGCTGTGCGGCCCGCCCTCGAGTCATTTCACCGCAGCGATTCTCTCACTGCAGCACTTCCGTTCCTACACGACGCCCTGGTCGAGCATCGAGTCGGCGATCTTGATGAAACCGGCGATGTTCGCTCCGGCAACGTAGTTGCCCTCGACTCCGAACTCCTTCGAGGTCTCGAACGCCGCCTTGTGGATCGCCTTCATGATCCCCTGCAGGCGCTGGTCGACTTCCTCACGGGTCCACGAGAGGCGCAGACTGTTCTGGCTCATCTCGAGACCGGAGGTGGCGACACCGCCGGCGTTCGCGGCCTTGCCGGGACCGTAGAGGATCTTCTTGTCGAGGAAGATCGACACGCCCTCGGGGACCGTCGGCATGTTCGCGCCCTCGGAGACCAGGTAGACGCCGTTCTTGACCAGATTCGCGGCGTCCTTCACGTTGATCTCGTTCTGCGTCGCGCTCGGGAAGGCACAGTCGGCCTTGACGTCCCAGAGCGGATTGTGATCGAGACTCGCATCGACCGGCGTGTAGACGGCGCCCGAGAACTTCTCGGCGTACTCCTTGACGCGCCCGCGCTTGACGTTCTTGAGCTCCATCAGGAACGCCAGCTTCTCGCGGTCGATGCCGGCCTCATCGTGGATCCAGCCGCTCGAGTCGGAGCACGTGATGCACTTGCCGCCCAGATCGAGAACCTTCTCGATGGTGTACTGCGCGACGTTGCCGCCGCCCGAGACCAGGCAGGTCTTGCCCTTGAGCGTCTCGTTGCGGGTGCCGAGCATCTCGGCCGCGAAGTAGACCGCGCCGTACCCGGTCGCCTCGGGACGAATGAGGCTGCCGCCCCAGTTGAGACCCTTGCCCGTGAGAATACCGGTGAATTCGTTGCGGAGCTTCTTGTACTGGCCGAACATGAAACCGATCTCGCGGCCGCCGACCCCAATGTCACCGGCCGGGATGTCCGTGTTCGGGCCGATGTGCCGGAACAGCTCGCTCATGAAGCTCTGGCAGAAGCTCATGACCTCGTTGTCGCTCTTGCCCTTCGGGTCGAAGTCGGCGCCGCCCTTGCCGCCTCCCATCGGGAGCGTCGTCAGGCTGTTCTTGAAGACCTGCTCGAACGCCAGGAATTTCAGGATGCCGAGGTTGACGCTCGGATGGAATCGAAGGCCACCCTTGTACGGACCGATCGCGCTGTTCATTTCAATGCGGAAACCCCGGTTGACCTGGACGTCGCCGCTGTCATCGACCCACGGAACGCGGAACACGATGACGCGCTCGGGCTCGACGATCCGCTCGAGGATCTTGGCCTTGCGGTACTCCGGGCGCTTCTCCAGAACCGGCCAGATCGACTCGACGACCTCGTCCACCGCCTGGTGGAACTCGGGCTGCGCGGGATTCTTGGCCTTCACGAAGTCCATGAACTCGCTGAAGCTTGCTGCCATTACATCCTCCTCCGAGGGTCCTGGTGCCTCTGAATGTGCCTGCCGGGCGACCCTTTTCCCGCCCGAGAGCGACGAAAACGAACCCTAGGATGGTAGCACGCCGCCTCTGGGGAGTCAAGGTCTACCGGGGCTCCGCGCGGGCGTTCCAGGCTGAATAGAGGCCTGATGGCGGCCTCGTGGGACCCGCGCTTCTCCGGTCGTGCGCCGCCCCTCAGGCCGAACAGACCCGCGTTCAGAAGGGGCTTGACTCACACGGGGCCCGGTGGTAGCTTCCGCCCGTTCCTTTAACCGAGGCCCGCGAGCCCGGAAGGAGACAGGCGTGAGCCACGCGCGTGATGACAGGTCAGAGATTCCCCCGCCTTGGAAGGGCGGGCTTTTTTTGTCCGGTCCGTGCAGTTCTCCATCTGGTTTGCGGTAGCCACCTTTAAGACGGCGCCGGTGAGCGCCGAAAGGAGGCCACAATGGCAAGCCGACCCTATCCTCTCACAGTGACGGAGGCCGTTCCGGTTCCGCATTGCCCGCCATCTCTTCTCGCACGCATCGAGATTCACAATCACGTCGTGCACCGCGTGCGCCACTTCCTGCAAAACCACGGATATGTGGAGATCCCGGTTCCGGAACTCACACCGGCCACCGGGTCGTGCGAGGTCGTCGACTCCATGTTCAGCATGGACTACTTCGGGACTCTGGCCTTCCCGCGCCAGACGGGCCAGCTCTACCTGGAGGAGGTGGTCGCGCGCGGCGTCGACGCCGTCTACTGCGAAGGCGAAAGCCTCCGCAAGGAACGGAAGGTGGACGCGCGCCATCTCACGGAGTTCAAGCTGATCGAGATCGAGAAGAAGGACATGAGCCTGGAGGAGCTGTGCGACTTTCAGGAGTCGCTGCTCAAGGACATCGTCTCCGCACTCACCGCGAACGAGATCGGAGAGCACAACGTCGAACGGCTCGCGCCCGTGATGGAGACGGACCACCCCCGGATGACGTATCGCGAGGCTCTGAGGATCCTGAACCTGCGGGGGTTCGCGCTCCACTTCGGGGAGGACCTCGGGCACCGCGAAGAGGCGGCCCTTGTGGACTACGCGGGGGACCTTCCCGTTCACATCACGCACTTCCCGGAGGAGCTCAAGTTCTTCAACATGAAGATCGACCGAACGGACTCGACGGTCGTCGAGTGCGTCGACTACATCCTTCCACTGTCGGGCGAGACCTTCGGAGGATCGCTGAGGGAGCCGGACGTTGACATTCTCCGGCGCAGACTGCACACGGGGACGATGTACGGTCACTTGATGAACCGCGCCGCCGAGTTCGCGCACCTGCGACGGCTTGCGGACCCCGACGGCAGCGGGGAGCAGACGCTGGAAGAGCTGACGATCCGGTACCAGCGAGGGATCGAGGCGGCGTTCGAGAGTTACCTCACCCTGTTCGCGGAGGTGCCGACCGAGAGGGCGGGCTTCGGCCTTGGGGTCGCGCGGCTCCTGCAGTTCGTGATGGGTCAGGAGTCGATAAAGAACGCGGTCGTCTTCCCGATGGACCGCACGCGGTTCGGCGGGCTTGGGCAGACGCTCACTGTCTGATGGAAGCAGTTCAGGGAAGTGCCGCTCCTGGACGGCGCCTCGACGTGTTCGGGGCGCCGTGCCGGGGGTCAGCGCAGTCCGGGCGGGTCCTCGGTCATGCGCTCGGCCATGAGGACCGTGTGCTTGCCCTCCTGCGCGACCATGCTGCAGTTCCCGAAGACCTTCTCAATGTGGCGCTTGATGCCCACGTAGCGCATGAGGACCAGGTACATCCTGCCGTGGAACCTCAGGTGAGCGTAGGCCTGCTCAATCAACGGGTAGAGCACGTCGACGCCGGCATGGAAGGGTGGATTGGAGATGACACGGTCGAAGCGCTCGCCGCGCACGGCGTCGAAGCGGTCGCTGACCACGGCTTCCACCCTGGGCTTGCCGATCTTCTTGGCGTGATGGAGATGATGAGACATGATGTTGCGCGTTGCGCACTCGACGGCCCGTGCGTTCGTGTCGACCATCACGACGCGCCCGACCGATGCCAGGTGCGCGGCGGCGATGCCGATGGGGCCGTATCCGCACCCTACGTCGATGACCGAATTCATCGGCATCACATCGACGGACTCGATCAAGAGGAGCGTGCCGTCGTCCATTTCCTTGCGCGAGAAGAGGCCCGCGCGCGTACAGAACGTGTACTTCCTCCCGCGCAGCTGTGTCTCGATCGTGTGCTCGTAGACCGACAGGTCGGTAGGGTTGGGTGAGCGAACCGGACTGCGCTCGGCGCGCATGAGCCAGTACCCACCGCTCTTCCGTATCACCTTCGACGGACCGATGGTTTCCGAGATCTTCCGCATGTAGCTCTTGGCCCCCTTCCTCACCTTCGCGATGAGGTAGAAGCTCCCGCCGTTCCTGAGCTTCGGTCGCGCGCGGTCGATCATCTCGAAGATGGCCTCGGTGCCCTCTTCGATTGGGGGGTTCAGAGCGATGATGTTGAAACAGCCGTCGGTGTAGCGGTCGAGCGTGTGGTCAAGAACGATGTGAGCGTTCTCGATGCCGTTCTCCTTGACGTTCTCCTGGGCCCATCGCACCGCGCGAATGTCAGAGTCGACCATGCAGATATCGACCCCGGGCGCGCTGTCGGCTAAGGCTATCCCCACGGCCCCGTAGCCGCAACCGTAGTCGAGGATTCTGTCACCGGGCATGACGTTGACGTTGTCGACCAGGAGGCGCGTCGACTTCGCGATGCGGTCCTTGGAGAAAAGCCCGCCCACCGATCGGAAGGTCCTCTCCTGGTGTCGCAGCTTGGATGTTATCTCGTAGGAGCTCTTGACCATATCGAGTGCCGGCTGCCGTGAGAGAGAATGCCCCGCCTGCTAGAAGCGGGGCATCCGCGAGCTGGAGGCGATGATCGCAGTCGCCTTCAGCGGAACAGCGGAGTTGGTCAGGCGACGGCAACGGTAAGTGAGCCGCCAGCCAATCCGTGCGAAAGCCAGCCCGTGGGCCGACCGTTGACTCTACAGGTTTCAGGGACTATACGACGCGACCCGGGGTCGGTCAAGTTGATTGTGGAGCTTTCGCGTCGAACCCCCTCCGCCCGATTCGCTTCGCGACCAACAGGCCGCCCGCGAACATCGGCGCGAAGTAGAGCGCGACGCGCCAGAGCACGAGTGCCACGCCGACGAAGTGCGCCGGCAGGAACACGGCGAAGAACCCGATGTAGCCGCCCTCGCCGAAGGCGAGCGAGCCCGGCGTGGGCGTCGCGGTGATCACGGGCTTCAGGAGGCACTGCAGTACAAGGGGTCCGACCATTGAGTCGCGGTAGCCGAATCCCCACAGAATGATGATGGCGACCATGAATTCGGCCAGGTAGGCGAAAACGACCAGGAGGATGCCCCAAAAGAGGATCCAGCGCTTGTGACGGCCGAGGGTTGTCAGGGCCTCCCGGAAGACGTGCGACTCCTCCTCCATCAGAACTCGGGATTCCTCGATCTTCTGCGCCGCCTTGCCGCGCAGCCTGCGCGCCAGAAACGTCGCCACGCCGTCGATCATGCGATCGAAGCGCCTCGGGTAGCGAAGCATGATGACGAGCATTGCCACGATGAAGACGAGCGGCAACGCGGACAGTGGACCCACTACCTTGAGGAACGTGGCCGTCCCCTCAGAGCCCTCCCATCCGAGCGCGGTGAGCGTCGTGGCGCCGACAAGCACGAAGAAGAAGAACACGCCCGGAACGAACCCCTTCACCAGAACGACCGCCGTCGCCCACCCTGCCCGCACACCCTTCCTGGTTAGAAGGAAGCCCTGATACGGAACGCCGGCAGCGGTGATGGGTATCAGTTGGCCGACGAAGTAGCCCTCGATAGTGAGCTCGAGGGCCTCTATCGCCGTGATCTTCTCGTCCTGGGTTCCGTTGACAAGAACACGGAGCGCAACGGACTCGAGGAGCATCCTGAGGAACTCGGCAACGAAAAGGAGAACGGCCAGCCACACACCGAATGAAAGCACCCCGTGCCACGTCTCATCGCCGGTGGTGACGATGACCGTCACGGCCATGATCGCGATGCTGCCCACAACGAAGATGAGGGCGGCTCGGCGCAGCTTGGAGCGGTCCAGGCTGGGCGCTGTGAGTTCCGTCGACAGAGAATCCCCCGGGATCGGGTGGATAGAACGGTTGGCAGACGGTTCAGCAACTATAGGGTCAGGTCAGTCGATGGTCAAGAGGATGACGGTCCGGAAGCGGGATCGCGCGGCGCGCGTGTTCGTAGCATTGGCCCTTCCTGTGCGCTATCATGCCGCAAATCCCCTCGGCAAAACAGGGCGCTCGGGGAACGGAAGCTGATACATTTTTCGACACGATCAGGGGAACGCTTCTTGCAGTCTCGCACACGAGTGATTGCATCACGGTTTACCAGGGAGGTCGATTTGCGGAGATGGAAGACTGGTCTCGTGCTCACGGTTGCTCTGGCGGCGCTCCTCGCGTGCGCGGCGCAGGTGTGCGCCAGCCCCCTGCAGGGATTCGGCGCCGACACCATCGGCGGCGCAGGCGGCGAGAGCTACGTGGTGACGTCGCTGGCGGACTCGGGACCAGGCACGTTCCGCGACGCCGTTGCCGTTTCGAACCGCGATATCACATTCGCGGTGGGCGGCACGATCGAGCTCTCAAACACCGTCCGTGTAACGGGACACCACCTGACCATCGACGGGTCCACGGCGCCCTCCCCCGGCGTCACCATCACGGCGGCGCACGACGGCGTCACCGGAGCTCTGTTCGACATCCGCGGCGCGAGCGACATGATAGTGAGACACATCCGCGTCATCGACGCGCCGGACCCGGTGGCGGGCGACAACCTCCGTATCTGGGACGGCGCTCACAACATCGTGATCGACCACTGCTCGTTCCGCAGAGCGAGTGACGGGAATCTCGACATCTGCATCGACGCTCACGACATCACGGTTCAGTGGTCGATAATCGCCGAGACCGTCAAGAACTCGCTCATCCGAACCGGCCTGACGAACATCTCGCTCCACCACAACCTGTTCGTCATGGGTGACGAACGGAACCCGCAGCTGGACGACGCGACGTCAGTGGACATGGTCAACAACGTCATCTTCGGGTGGGCCACGAACTACGGCACGCGCCTGAGGAACGGCGCGTCCGCGAACCTGGTGAAGAACTATTACGTACCCGGGTCCGGCAGCGACGAGTCGGACGCGGTCGTGATCGATCCGGACGCCGGCGCGGTGTACATGGAGGGGAACGTCCTTCCTGCAAGCTGTACGGCGAGCGGAACCACACAGACCCGGATGGCCGCGCCACCGGTAGACGAGATGTCTCCTGTTGAGGCGCTCGAGGCCGTACTGGAAGAGGCCGGGGCGCACCCTCACGACGCGGACGACGAAGACTATCTCAACGGCGTCGTGTCGAATCCGGTCGAACCAGCCTCGTGGGGACAGATCAAGGCGATGTACCGGGCGGGATAGGCTGAACAGCGGTGGGCCGGACGGTCACGCTTCCTCGGCGGGTCCGGTCGGGTGGATTCACGGACACGTTTGACAGCTCCTGCCCTGCGACCAGCACCCGGGTCCTCTCGGGGTCCGGCGTGTAGAAGGTGATCCCCTCGAGTTCCTTCAGTGTCGGAATCCACGGTTCCGTCACGCCATCATCCACGGCGCTCACGTGTATGATCACCTCACCATTCGTGCGCGCGGCGTTCCACTCGAGATAGCGGCGGACGAAGCCGTAGGCGAGAAGCCTGTCGCGCTCGACATAGTAGACACCGCCTCGTTGATGCTCCAGGCGCATGTGAGTCGTCACGGACGCGAACAGCCCCTGACGGTCAGTGGATGGTCCCGCCACGATCATGACGCCGCCCTTGGCCTTGAGCTCGTAGGCCACCGCTTCGGCGACCTGAGCCGCCACGTCCGACGGCATCCTGAGCGGCAGCTGGGCGATCGAACCCGCGTATCTCTTGTATGAGTACTCGGTGATGCCGTCGCCCGACGTCCGCGGCTCGAAGAGCCTGTTTGCGAAGAAGGAGCTGCCGCGCCACTCGCGTCGGGAGTAGAGGAACGCCAGCGACTCCCAGAGCTGCTTCCCCCTGTCGACCAGAGAACACGCCGCGCCCTGGCCGGCCGTGCGCACTTCCTCATCATCGTAGACGAACTTCACGCCGCGCGACGCGAGGCATCCGGGCTCGGTACGGTCGTCGACGGCCACGCCGGCCTCGTACGGGTACGGCAGCGCCCGGAGCGCGATGTCCTCCTGCGCGTACCAATCACATCCCGTCGCGAGGAGTGCTGGTATCAGAATGGCTAGTATTCTGGTGGCCGCCCTGGTCAAGATGAGGGTCCTCATGCTGGTGTCTTCGGGTGCCGGTGTCTTCGGGTGCCGGTGTCTTCAGGTGTCGGCGTCTTCAGGCGCGGCTGTCTTCGCGTGCTGCTCCGCAATCGCGATTCGGCCCACGGGCCGGTCTTGTGGAGCCCGAAGCGTATGATTACTGAGGGGGCTGTCGTGTTTCGTCCTCAAGGAGCCCGGGCGTCTTGATAAGCGCTCCGCGCCGCGCTAGAATCGTTGTCCACAGTCTAGAAGCGACAAGGACCGAGGGACAGATGCCAGCGAACCTCCCACCACCCTACAAGAACGCGGAGCAGCGCTTCCGCGAGGCGAAGACGACCGAGGACAAGATAGCCGCCATCCAAGAGATGATGGCTATCATACCCAAGCACAAGGGCACTGACAAGCTCCGCGCCAACCTCAGAAAGCAGCTCTCGAAGCTCAAGGTCGAGCTCGAGCAGCCCAGCAAGAAGGGCCGCAAGGGTCCCAGCCACCACATTCCGAAGGGCGAGTCGCCTCAAGTCATCTTGATCGGGACGCCCAACGTCGGGAAATCGCAGATAGTTGCGACGACGACGAATGCGACACCGGAGGTGGCCAGCTACCCGTTCACCACGCGCGTGCCACTGCCCGCTATGATGCCCTACCGCGACATCTACATCGAGCTGGTCGACGCCCCCCCGTTCTCGCCGGACCACACGGAGACATGGCTGCCCGAGCTGGTCCGAAATGCCGACGCCGTGCTTCTGGTGGTCGACGTGTCCGCGGACGACTGCGTGGACTCGTGCCAGTTCATGAAGGAGATCCTGACCTCGAAGGGGATCAGACTCTCCC
>DAOWER010000286.1 GCA_030638405.1 Candidatus Eiseniibacteriota bacterium
GCACGTCCTGGACCACTGCACGGGGATCGAATCCGTGATGGAGAAGGGTGAGCCGGGTGCGACCTACAACATCGGCGCTGGGAACCACATGAAGAACATCGACATGGCCCGGCTGATCCTGAGGGAACTGGGCAAGCCTGAGAAGCTCATCGTGCACGTGGAGGACCGCGAGGGCCACGACTTCCGCTACGCGATCGACTCGACGAAACTCAGGGCCCTGGGCTGGGAGCCGTCGTTCGACGCCGAGGGGGCGGTGCTTTCCGCGGTCAGGTGGTACGTGGAGAACCCCGGCTGGTGGCAGCCGATCAAGTCTGGTGAGTTTCTGGAATACTACGAGAAGCAGTACGGGAAGCGCCTGGAAGGAGCCGGAGGGACCGGGTAGCGCACTCCGGAGCCGTTCCTGCTCCACGAGGGGCCCGCTCTGAGACCGGCTCGCTTGGGATCAGCCGCGTTCGAAGTACCCGCCGCCGATGAGCAGGGCGAGACCTATCCCCACGATGACGAAGATGAACGCGACGAACGCGCCCTGCCCCCAGAACCGCACGGTTATCGGGAAGACGAGCTGGTAGGCGCCTAGGACGCCGACCAGCATACCCACGAAGCGCCCCATCCTCCTCGGATCAGCGACCCCGTAGTCCTTGTATCCGGCCACGAGGCCGAGATACCTGCCGTGCCAGAAGACGCGCGCCAGGAGCAGCAGCAGTACACCCAGAGGAACCGTGATGAACGCGACGGTCGTCGCGGTCTCTGCGGCCCGGAACGGGAGGTCGTCGCTCTCGAGCCCGGGGATTCTTATCGCCGCGAGCACCATTGCCGTGAAGCTTGACAGCATGCGTGCCTCCACTCTGCGTTCGGTCGGTTCCCCCCGTTGGTTCCCTCTCGCGCATACTAAACGAGCACGCCGGACAACGCAAGGCACGAACAGGCAGTTCCTCCCCTCGTGGCAAGTAAATTCCTTGAACATGAGCCCCGCTCGCACTACCATTGCGCCCATCTATCCCACCCAGGCAACCGCCGCCCAAGGAGACAGAGATGAAGAGAGACGAAGTGCTCGCGACCGTCGCGAAGCGCGGCATCCGCTTTATACGCCTGCTCTTCTGCGACATCGTCGGATTCCCGAAGTGCGTAACCGTGACGAGCGACGAGCTCGAGGACTCCCTGGACAACGGGAAAGGCTTCGACGGGTCGTCGATCGAGGGGTTCACGAGGATCTACGAGAGCGACATGATAGCGATGCCCGACCCCTCGACGTTCAAGGTCCTTCCCTGGAACGACGGCGGTGAGGAAGCGCTGCTCTTCTGCGACGTGCTCGAGCCCGACGGAACTCCCTACGCGGGTGACCCGCGGTCGACGCTCAAGCGCGTGCTGGGACTGGCGGAGAAGCGCGGCTGGACGTTCAACATCGGTCCGGAACTCGAGTACTTCTACTTCACGAACGACGAGAACCCGCAACCGCTGGACAGCGCGGGCTACTTCGACCTCACGCCACCGGATCTCGGAGAGGCGCTCCGCAAGAAGACCATCCTCGCGCTCGATTCGCTGGGCATTCCCGTGGAGTGCTCGCACCATGAGGTCGCTCCAAGCCAGCACGAGATAGACCTCAAGTACGGCGACGCGCTCGCGGCGGCCGCCAACGTGATGCTCTCCAAGCTGGTCATCAAGGAAATCGCCCTGCAGGCGGGCGTGCACGCGACGTTTATGCCCAAACCCATCTACGGCGAGAACGGCAGCGGCATGCACGTGCACCAGTCGCTCGTCGCTGACGGCAGGAACCTATTCTACAACGCCAACGATGAATCTCATCTCTCCGACACTGCAAAGTCGTATGCCGAGGGGTTGCTGCAGCACGCGCGCGAGATTACGCTGCTCACGGACCAGTGGGTCAACTCCTACAAGCGCCTCGTTCCAGGCTACGAGGCGCCGGTCTACATCTCCTGGGCGCGGATGAACCGCTCCACGCTCATCCGCGTTCCGCGCTACAGGCCGGGCCACGAGATGTCCA
>DAOWER010000059.1 GCA_030638405.1 Candidatus Eiseniibacteriota bacterium
ACGGAGTCTACGGAACCGCCTCCGGGGGGAGCACACTGACCCTCGCAGCCCGCTTCAACGGCGATGTCGAGGTCGTCGGCACGCTCACGAAGTCGGCTGGATCCTTCAAGATCGACCACCCCTTGGACCCGGCGAACAAGTACCTCTCGCACTCGTTCGTCGAGAGCCCAGACATGATGAACGTCTACAACGGGAACCTCGTGATGGACGGCGCGGGCGAGGCGTGGGTCGAGCTGCCGGAGTGGTTTGAGGTGCTGAACCGGGACTTCCGTTACCAGCTGACCTGCATCGGCGGGTTCGCGCCGGTCTACGTCGCGGAGAAGGTCTCCGGCAACAGGTTCAGGATCGCGAGCGGCGAGCCGGGTATGGAGGTGTCGTGGCAGGTCACGGGCGTCAGGCAGGACAAATACGCCGAGGCGCACCCGATCGTCGTGGAGGAGGAGAAGTCCGCCCACGAGGCGGGGAAGTACCTGCATCCGGACCTCTACGGGCTGCCGGAGACCGCGCGGGTCGGGTATATCGAGGAGCGGGACGTCGTGGTCGAGGCTTCCGAGCGCGTCCCGAAGCCCGAGCTGGTCTGGGACCCGACGGACGGGGAGTAGGGCGGAGACGCGAGAAATGTGAGCAATGCAAGATGCGGGAGGCGCCGTCCGGGAGCGGGCGGCGGTCTCCCGTACGGGCTCTTGTGCGGCGGCCCGGGAGTGCTGTAGTCTACGCGCGATTCCGCGCATGCCAACCCAACCGAAGGAGGTCCCACCATGACCGGCAGAATCCTGACTACGGTGCTCGTCTGCGCCCTGAGCGTGACCGCCGCGTTCGCCCAGGCGCCCGGCGAGCTCGGCTACACCGATGTGCCCGAGATGCCCGGCGGTATCGAGGGCGAGCGCATCGAGATGTTCCTGGATGCCATCAACAGCGAGGACGTCGAGCTTGTGACGCGGTTCTACGACGAGCACCTCTCGGAAGGTGTCAGGGAGCGCCTGTCGCTTGACGACTACATAGAGGGGTTCCACTCCATGGTCAGGCAGACGGGCGGTGTGGACTTCCACAGCGTCCGCGTGTACGACCCGCCGCGGACCGACCAGACGGTCGCCGTCTTCAGGGACAGGAACTACCAGTCGTGGCAGGCGATTGTGTTCCACTACGCAGAGGGGGAGAAGCCCGACGGGCTGCTGACCGGCCTCAGGTTCAGCCCCGCGCGGACGCCGTCCGACGTCGAGCCGCCAGGTCCCCTCACGGAGGAAGAGGCCATCGTGGAGATCGAAGCGTTTCTGGACTGGCTCTGCGACAAGGACCTCTTCTCCGGTACGGTGATGTTGGCCAGGGGCGATGAGATCCTCCTGGCGGGCAACTGCGGGGAGGCGAGCAAGCGGTTCCGCGCGCCCGTCAACATGGAGACCAAGTTCAACCTCGGCTCGATGAACAAGATGTTCACGTCCGTCGCCATCATGCAGCTCGTGGAGAAGGAAATGCTCTCCGTCGACGACCCCATCAGCGAGTACGTGGACGAGAGCTGGCTGCCGAAGGAGATGACCGAGAAGATCACGGTCCACCACCTGCTGACGCACACGTCGGGGCTGGGGAACTACTTCAACGAGACGTTCGATGCGGGTTCGAGGAAGCGGTGGCGCGAACTAGATGACTACAAGGAGCTCATAGCTACCGACACGCTGGCGTTTACGCCGGGCACGGACTGGTCATACAGCAACACCGGGATGTTCATGCTGGGCGTCGTCATCGAGAGCGTCACGGGCGGGAGCTACTTCGACTACATCCGCGAGAACATCTGCGCCCCGGCGGGGATGGAGAACACCGACTGCTACGACATGGACTGCCCGGTCAGGAACCTCGCGATCGGCTACTACCCATCGGACGAGTGCGCCGAGGGCTGGAAGAACAACTACTACGAGCACGTCATCCGCGGCGGCCCCGCGGGCGGCGGGTTCTCGGCGGCGCCTGATCTGTTCCAGTTCGCGCGTGCGCTTGAGACGGGCGTGCTGTTGTCGGAGGAGTCGCTTGAGATCATGTGGACCGACCACTTCGAGGCCGGCTACGGCTACGGATTCGGCATCCGCCAGGGGCCGGCCGGGAAGGTCGTCGGCCACGGCGGCGGGTTCACCGGCATCAACGCCAACCTCGACATGTTCCTCGACACCGGCTACATCGTCGCCGTGATGACGAACTACGACGGTGCGGGGAGCCCGGTGGACACGAAGATCGCGGAGCTTCTGGGGAGGGTGGAGTAGGGGGGAGGGACCGTTCCGCGTCTCCCGGAGGGTTCCGCTAGGACAATCCTTTGAATCTCCGAACGTTGAGGGCTTTCCATTCAAGAAGTGGCTGTTGTTGGATACGGTCCTGGAGGGTTACATCAGCGGTCAGGATCGTCGAATCGACTTCGCCTTTGTCGAGCAACAAGTCCAGGAATTCCCGCTCAGCATCATTGAACGGCAGCACCGCAGACAACGCCTGCCGACATTCCTCCACGAGCGTCTTTCCATAGTTCCCCGCCCCATCGGTCCCCCGTATTGCACCGAGGCGGAGCGTGGGAACAAGCTGCCTTGCCGATTCTGTAGCGTCGAGATCTACATCTTCAACCGAAACCGTGCGCCAGTCCTTCCGGTTCATTGCGCCGTAGACGACGAAAGCAATTCGGAGGCGATCAAGGTTGAGACCGTCCATGTGAAGAATCCGATGACTGTCAAACAGATCTCTCGCCTTGCGTCGCGACAACAATGCCGCCAGTTTTCCTGCCGCGAGTTCATGAATATCCGCCACCGGAATGCGGGTGGCCCGCCAAGTTCCCAGCGGGTGGGAGTCCATGATCGTGACCGGCCACAATGGCACGCGGTACATGAAGTTGATGTCCACCTCGAGGTTGCCGCTTTGCCCGGAAGCGCTCTGATAGCGGAGCGCCCACTTACCTCCCGCATGCTCTTCCGGCATACGCCTGACCGCAAAACCCTCCCGCTTGAAGACCGCCTGGACCGCTTGTTCGATCTTGGGGCGCTCTTCAAGCATTGCTTCCCGGCTCTCTGCTCCAACGTAGTTCAGGTCGATATCGACGGATAGCCTCGGGATGTCGAAGACAAAGAGATTCAGGGCGGATCCACCCTTGAGGACCAGCTTTCCCTTCAAGAAGGGATGGCTCTGCAGGGTGTCGAGCAGCCCTATCAGGTG
>DAOWER010000026.1 GCA_030638405.1 Candidatus Eiseniibacteriota bacterium
CAACGTTGTCTTCGGAGGACTGGGCCTCTTCCTGACGCTCTCCGTGTCGCGCGAGTGGACAGTCGCGCCGATCAAGAGGGCGCTCGACTTCGTGCTCCGTGCACCTCGCCGGCCACGGGCCTCCGTGGAGACGACATGAGAATCATCGACGCCTACGCCCTCAGGAGAATCGGCAAGCCCCTCGTCGTCGTGATCTGTCTGTTCATTGGCATCTTCGTGCTGGTCGATCTATTCGACAACGCCCACGCGTTCATAGACAACGACGTCTCGCTGGGCGTTGTCCTCCTGTACTACGCGTACTACCTCCCACTCATAGTCGTCCTGACGTCGCCGGTCGCGATGCTCCTCGCCACTCTCCTCGCCGTCGGTGGGCTCTCGCGGAAGAACGAGCTGATGGCGCTCAAGGGATCGGGCGTCAGCCTCTACCGGATCCTCGCGCCCGTGCTCGCTCTCTCGGTCGCGGTCAGTCTGGCCAACGTCTTCATCGGTGAGCTGATCCTGCCGCCGGCCACGCGCCAGCGTCTTCTGATCAAGGAGACCAGCATCACGAGGCGGGCGAGTGAGATCGTCACAAATGACGCGCTGTACGTGACCACCGACGGCACCATGTTCCTCGCACGGAGGTTCAACTCGCGAGCGAGGACACTGGAGGAGGTCACGGTCGAGGAGTTCGATGAGTCCAACAGCCCGACCAGCCGGATCGATGCGAAATCGGCCGTGTGGGAGGACGACGAATGGGTCTTCTACGAGGGAAGTCTGCGGCGCTTCACGGCCACCGGTGAAGAGGTGACGAACTTCGACACGCTGGAACCCGGCTACTCGGAACCGCTCCCCGGCGAGCTCGGCGTGCGCAAGCTCAAGCCCGATGAGATGGCGTTCCGTGAGCTCCGGTCCTACATCGTGAGGCTGAAGGCCAGCGGCAACGATCCGCGTGACCTTGCCGTGCAGCTGCAGCTCAAGATCGCCTTTCCCTTCGTCACCGTGATAATGACGCTCCTTGGCGGGTCCCTCGCGGCCGGAGCGCGGCGCAGCGGCTTCGCGCTCTCCTTCGCCGCCGCGCTGACCATTTCGTTCTTCTACTTCGGGGTGCTGCAGGTGGGCCAGGTACTGGGCCGCCAGGGCATACTCGTGCCCTGGCTGGCCGCGTGGATATCCAACATCATCTTCGCCGGAGTCGGGGTAGGGCTCCTCGTCCGGGCCCCGAAGTAGCGATTCCTGCGCCCGGGAGAGCCGTTACCGCACTTCCCTCCGCCTAGGTCCCCACCTTCCAGGACGCCAGGTACTCGACCTGCTCCGGTGTCAGCGTGTCTATGCCGACGCCCATCGACTCGAGTTTCAGCCGCGCGACGCCGTGGTCGATATCCTCGGGAACGGCGTGCACCCCGACCGGCAGCCTCTCGGGCAGCCCGGCGAGATGCTCGCAGCAGAGCGCCTGGTTGGCGAAACTCATGTCCATGACCGCCGCCGGGTGTCCTTCCGCCGCGGCGAGGTTTATCAGTCGCCCCTCACCCAGCAGGTTGATCCGCTTGCCGCCCGCGAGCACGAACGTCTCCACGGAATCACGAGGGGTCCGCACGTCGGTCGATAGCGCACGGAGCGCCTCCTTGTCGATCTCGACGTCGAAGTGCCCGGAATTGGCGACTATCGCGCCGTCCTTCATGGCCTCGAAATGCCGCCCGGTCAACACATGGATGTCGCCCGTCAGCGTCACGAAGATGTCGCCCAGCGGCGCTGCCTCGTCCATCGGCATCACGCGGAACCCGTCCATCGTCGCCTCGAGCCCCTTGAGCGCGTCCACTTCCGTAACCACGACGGACGCGCCCAGCCCGCGCGCCCGATGCGCCAATCCTCTCCCGCACCAGCCGTAGCCCGCGACCACGAGCGTCGCCCCTGCCAGGAGGGCGTTCGTCGCGCGGATGATCCCGTCGATCGTGCTCTGCCCCGTGCCGTAGCGGTTGTCGAACATGTGCTTCGTGTCTGCGTCGTTCACGGCGATGACGGGGACCTTGAGCTCTCCGTCCCGCTCCATGGCGCGGAGCCGGATGACCCCAGTCGTAGTCTCTTCCATGCTTCCAAGGAGTTTCGGAATGAGCTCCTGCTTCTCCGTGTGGATGGTCGATACCAGGTCGGCGCCGTCGTCCAGCGTGATCGACGGCCCCTCATCGAGTATCGCCCGTATGTGTTCGTAGTAGCGCTCGTTGTCCTCCCCCCTGACAGCGAACATCGACACCCCGTGGTCCACCGCCAGGTGAGCCGCAACGTCGTCCTGTGTCGACAGGGGGTTCGACGCACAGAGTGAGACCGTCGCCCCGCCCGCCTGGAGCGCTGTCATCAGGTTGGCTGTTTCCGTGGTCACATGCAGGCACGCTCCGATGGTGAGACCGTCCAGCGGCCGTTCCCGTTTGAAGCGCTCCGCGATGCTCGCGAGCACCGGCATGCTCTGAGCCGCCCACTCGGTCCTGTCACGTCCCTTCGGTGCCAGAGCGGGGTCCTTGATGTCGTGAGGCATGCTCCTATCCCTTCTTCAGGTCGTCCACCATGTCCGTACGCTCCCACGTGAAGTCCGGCTCCTCGCGGCCGAAGTGGCCGTAGGACGCCGTCGGGAGGTAGATCGGTCGTCTGAGGTCAAGCCGTTCGATGATAGCGTTTGGCCTGAGGTCGAAGTGCTTCTTCACGATCCCGACCAGGTCGCTGTCGGCGACCTCGCCCGTTCCCATCGTGTCCACCATGATCGAGACGGGCTGCGGCACGCCGATGGCGTACGCGATCTGGATCTCACAGCGCAGAGCCAGCCCGGCCGCCACCAGGTTCTTGGCCACGTGCCTGGCCGCGTACGAGCCCGACCTGTCGACCTTGGTCGGGTCCTTCCCGGAGAAGCAGCCACCACCGTGGCTTCCCAGCCCACCGTACGTGTCGACAATGATCTTCCGGCCCGTCAGCCCGCAATCGGCGTGAGGACCGCCCTTGACGAAACGCCCCGTGGGGTTGACGAGCAGTCTGTAGTCCCCTGCCGCAGCCAGTTCGGCAGGGAGCGTCGGCTCGACCACGTGCTTCCGAACGGCGTCGCCAAGCGAGTCCATGCTGACGTCCGGATGGTGCTGCGTCGAAACGACCACCGTGTCGATCTTCGCGGGTGTGCCGTTCTCATACTCCACGGTCACCTGCGTCTTGCCGTCGGGCCGAAGATACTCGAGCGTCCCATCCTCGCGCACATCGGCGAGCCTGCGCGCCAGCTTGTGCGCCAGGTGGATGGGCATGGGCATGAGTTCCTTCGTCTCGGCCGTCGCGTAGCCGAACATCATCCCTTGATCGCCGGCGCCGCCCTCGTGCACCGCGTGACCGGACGCGTCACCCATCCAGATGTCGGGCGACTGCTCCCCGATGGCCGTCACCACCGCACACGTCTCCCAGTCGAAGCCGTACGACGCGTCCGTGTAGCCGATGTCCCTGATCGTCTCGCGGACCACCGTGGGGATATCTACGTACGCGTCCTTCGTCGAGATCTCTCCCGATACGAAGGCCATGCCGGTGGTCACGAGCGTCTCACACGCCACGCGCCCCAACGGATCCTGAGTCAGGACCCCGTCCAGGATGGCGTCCGATATCTGGTCCGCGACCTTGTCGGGGTGCCCCCCCGTCACGGACTCGGATGTGAAAAGATGTTTCTCCAAGCGTGGCCTCCGTTCATGTCGAATCACGTTGTAGCCTGACCCGTGCGGGTCTCAGGCGCCCATCTCTATCTCCGATGAGTCTCCCACGTTCAGTCTCTGGAAACGTCCCCGCACCACGGCCCCCTCGCCGATCAGCGAGCGGTTGAGCAGGCTCATCTCAACGACCGCTCCGGCGCTCAGAATGCTGTCCCGAACTACCGAGTCCCGTATGGTCGCGCCGGCCGCGACCGAGACGTACGGACCCACGACCGACCTCTCGACCACGGCGCTCGGGTCGATGGACACAGGCGGCAGAATAATCGAGCCCTCGATGCTCTCACCGTTGCCGCCCGAACGCTCGAGGAGCACCTTGTTCGTGTCCAGGAGGGTCTCCGGACGCCCGCAGTCGTGCCACCCGTGCACCGCGTAGACACCCATGTCCTCGCCGCGCTCGAGCATCAGCTTGAGCGCGTCCGTCAGCTGGTACTCGCCCTTGGTGCGTATGTCCTTCTCCACAACCTCCGTCAGGCACTCGAACAGAAGCGGCGAATTGACAATGTAATAGAGACCGACGATGGCCAGGTTGCTGGGCGCCACGTCCGGCTTCTCCACCAGGCCCCTGACGCGGCCTTCCTGGACCTCGACGATACCGAACCGCTGCGGGTCGTCCACCTCCTTCACGCCGATCAGGGTCCGCCCGCCTCCCACGAAGGCCGAGTAGTCCGCCGTCACGACCGTGTCACCCAACACTATCAGAACGGGCCCGTCCTCCACGCACTCCTTCGTGAGGTAGATCGCGTGTCCCAGCCCCAGCCGTTCCTCCTGGTCTACGCAGCAAACATCGAGGTGCGGGTAGGACTCCGCGACGTACTCCCTGACCCGGTCGCCCATGTAGCCGGTCACCAGGACGACCTCCTTGACGCCGAGCGGCTCCAGCTCCTCGAGAATGTGTCCGACGATCGGCTTCCCCGCGACGGGAACCAGGGCCTTCGGAATCGTGTGCGTGTGCGGCCTGAGCCGCGTTCCGACTCCTGCGACAGGGATGATGGCCTTCATGAGCGTTCCTTTCAGAAGGGTCGAGCTGTTCTGTGCGCCGACCCGTGCATCCGAACCGCGCGAGTTCTCTAGAAGCGTGCCAGCTCCTTCTTCAATCTGTCGATGGGCGCAACGGGTGTCGGGTCGACGCCGCCGAGCATCGCCAGATACAGGCTCACGAAGTCGCCGAGCTGCACCAGCGACAGGAGCCTTCCGAGCTTCGTCTTCCCGCGGCTCACGACGTCCCGCGCCTCCGCGCCGGCCCCTGCTATCGCCTCACGCGTGATCTCGGCCCTGCGCGCCACGCGCGGGTGGTCGTCTTCGTCACGGAGGAACACCACCCTGGCGTCTCCTCCCATCGGCCGCAGGCCACTCCACCCTACTATCTCATTGTGGTTCATCTCAGGCAACTCGTTCCTGTGCGCGACCACCTTGGAGTTCTCGGAAAACTGCCCGCACCAGCGGTTCGCAACGACCGAGGTGGCAGGCGCCGTCCCGTACACCACCGGAACACGCCCCAACAGCCACGACGCGAGCTCCTTCGCCTCGTTCTCTCCCGGCCGGGCGGCCAGACCCAGGCGCTCCACACCGCTCCGCGCGGTCTCGATGGCGTCTTCGACATCGTCCGACGGGTCCGGCGCCAGGCCCAGGCGACCCAAGACGAAGAGCAGGGGCACCAGGCCGAATCCGAGCGCCGCGCGCGGCGGGTAGCCCGTCGGCACCCGCACGATGTCGTGTCCCGCTTCCTCCGCGATCCTGCCCACTTGTCCGCCGGTCGCCGAACAGACAATCCGAGCACCACGCTCCCGCGCATCGGCGTAGGCCGACAGCGTCTCCTCGGTGTTGCCCGAGTAGCTGGAGACGTACAGGAGCGTCGAGGGTCCGACGTATGCGGGAAGCGAGTAGCTTCTGATCACCGAGAGCGGTACGGACATGCTCCCGGCCAGGTATCCGGCGGCCAGCTCGCCGCCGATCGCAGACCCTCCCATGCCCGCCACCGCAACGGAGGTGATGCCGTCCCCCGACACCGAGAGCGGCGTGTCCCGCCCCATGGCGAGCGCTTCTCTCAGCTGATCCGGGAAATTCTCCAGGCGCTCGTACATTCCCGCCGGGTCGCTGGCGACCATCTTCTCCCGATCCTCGAGTACGCTCATGAGATCATCTCCGTCTCGCTTATCTCCGGGAACTTGACCCTGAATATCTGTTCGAGGTAGCGACGGACCTCAGAGCCCGTCTTCATCTTCAGCGCTTTCGCCGTGACGCGGCGCGCGTAACTGTAGCTCGTCGAGCGGATGATGCTCTTGATCTCCGGTACCACGGCAGGGGCAGCCGAGAGTTCGTCCAACCCGAGCCCCACGAGAAGCAGCGTGGCGAGCGGGTCCCCCGCCATCTCGCCGCACAGCCCGACCCACGTCTTGTGCTTCCGCGCCGCTCGCACGGTCGTCTCCAGGAGCCTCAGGACCGCCGGGTGGAACGTGTCGTAGAGGTAGGCCACCCTGTCGTTGCCCCGGTCCACCGCCAGCGTGTACTGCACCAGGTCGTTGGAACCGATGCTGAAGAAGTCGGCCTCTTCCGCCAGCTCGTTCGCTATCATCACCGCCGCGGGCGTCTCGATCATCACACCCAGGGGAATGTTGTCATCGAACTGCGTCCCCCGCGCCCGGAGTTCCTGCTTCGCGGCCTCCAGGACCTGCCTTGCGTCCCTGACCTCGTGGAGTGAGGATATCATAGGTAGCATTATCTTGATGTTCCCGTGCGCGCTGGCTCGGAGGATCGCTCTGAGCTGACGGAGCAGGAGCCGGGGCTGCGAGAGGCTGTAGCGGATGCCCCGCCACCCGAGAAACGGGTTCGCCTCCGGTTCGGGAGCGCCCATGGGACCGAACTTGTCGCCTCCGAGGTCGACCGTCCGCACGACCACCGTGGCGGGGGCCGCCAGTGACACGACGCCGCGGTAGGCCTCGTACTGCTCGTCCTCGGACGGGATCTCGTCCCCGGTGATGAACAGGTACTCGGTCCTGAACAGACCGATCCCCTCGGCTCCGTGGGAGATCGCCGCGCGCACCTCATCGGGGATCTCGATGTTGGCCGCGACTTCGAACCGCCTCCCGTCCACGGTGACGGCCGGAGCGTCCTTCTCCGCCAGGAGCTCCTTCTCGAACACTTCGTGCTTCCGCTGGCGCTCCTGGTAGTAATCCAGGACCGCCTGGTCGTACCTGTAGATGAGAAGCCCCAGCATCCCGTCGACGATGATCCTCTCGCCCTGCTTGATGACGTCCGTGGCGTCGTGGAGCCCGACGACCGCGGGTATCTGCAGAGACCTGGCCATGATGGCCGCGTGCGACGTGCGGCCGCCGGCGTCCGTGGCGAAGCCCGTGACGCGCTCCTCGTGCATCGACGCCGTGTCAGTTGCGGCCAGCTGGCGGGCGACCACGATGACGTCGTCGTTCAGATGCCGCAGCGACTTCTGCTTGCGGCCCAGCAGTCTCAGCAGGAGACGCCTCTCGATGTCCTTTATGTCGAACACGCGCTCGCGCAGGTACTCGTCCTGCGTGCGCTCCATCGCCTTCGTGACCCGACCTATGGTCTCGGTCAGTGCGAAGGCCGCGCTCTGACGCTCCTCGCGGATGCGGCGCTGAGTTCCCTCGATCACCATCGAGTCCTTGAGCATCATCAGGTGCGCGTCGAAAATGCGCGCGTGCGTCTCCCCCAACGCGTCCTCGAGTCCGCCTCTCAGCCTCTCGAGCTCCCGTGTGGTCTCGCCGATGGCTGACATGAAGGCCTCCGTCTCGGCCTCGATGTCCGCGGGCTCAATCTCTTCTTCCTCGACGTGAGGGCGTTCCGTGTCCAGCACGAACGCCTTCCCTATCACGATGCCGGGTGAGGCCGGCACGCCCTCGAGGACCTCGGTCTTGCCTATCGCCTTGATGTCTACCAAACGCAAACCGCCTCTACTCAGATTCCCTCTCCAGGAACTCCGCCACGGCCTCCATCGCCTCGATCTCGTCCGGCCCCTCCGCGGTGATGATCACTTCGCTCCCGCACTCCGCCGCCAGCATCATGACGCCCATGATGCTCTTGGCGTCGACAGTCATGTCGTCCTTAGTGAGCTTCAGGTCCGACCTGAAGCGACCGGCGAGCCGCACAAGGTCCGCGGCGGGCCGCGCGTGCAGGCCATGTTTGCTTGCGAGAACCACTGTGCGCTCTGTCAAGTTATCCCCCGTTCAGCCCAGCCAGGAGCAGCACAACTCCGCCGACCGCTCCACCAAACGCCACGAGCGTCCCCGGCACCCTCGCCCTGGCTGCAGCATACGCCAGGGCGAAGAAGAGAATCACAGCCAGTACCTTCCATGGCTCCACCGCCCCGCCCGCGGCGACCACCCTCGCGAGAATCAGGCCCACCGCGAAGGCGGCCAGTGCTCTCGTCCACCGGACGGCTGCTCTGAGACCCGGCCCAAGCAGCTCCGCGGCGCCCGTCGGGCCGGCCGCCGCCCCGACACCGATTCCTCTCGTCTTCAGGACGAGGTGCGGCACGTTGTAGATCACGAGGAGTACCAGGGGCGCCCACACGATCCCCCCCAGCGCCAGCAGGACCGCCACAGCGCCGGCGAAGGGGCGAAGAGCCCCCCAGAGCAACGCGTCGCCCGCCATGCCGAGCGGGCTCGCGAGCCCCTTCTTCACAGATATCACGGACGCCGCGTCCTCGCCAGCCGCCTCCTGAGCCGCTGCGGCTCCGAGGACATACGACGCAAGGGTCGGGTTCGTGTTGAAGAACCGGAGGTGCCGCTGCAGGAACGCGCTTCTCTCGTCCTTGTCCTCGCCGCACCTGTGGAGCAGAGGCAACATGGCGAAGCAGAAACCAACGTTCTGCATGCCACGCTGATTCCAGACCGACTGCAGGAAGAACGAACGCCAGAGCATCCCCGCGCGCTCGCCGCGCGTCAGAGCTCCGCCCGTCTCCCGGTCAGAGTGCTCAGCCAAGCGACCTCCGTTCTACGGAAACCACGAGCCGGCCGCTGCTGGGACGCCGCGCGCTCGTGGTCGCACGAACCAGGGCCCCAGAGCCGGGACTGCCCATCAGAGCAGGACCACCAGCACAAGCCCCGCGGCGAACCCCGCTGCCAGGAACCAGCTCTCTCTTCTGTCTCTTCCCCCGACGGCGATCGTCGCCGCAGCGACGGGGGCCGCCCACAGGGCCGTCGGGAAGACCCCTTCAACCGTGAACGAACCCAGGAACCTCAGCAGCAGCGACGCGCTCAGCACCGCCGCAACCAGAAGCGATGCCGTGACGAATCTCGTGACCAGTCCCAGCGCGACCGCCGCCCTCACGCCCCGCGCGTCGCCCTGTTCCGCCCGCGATTCGGCAACGGCGGAGTACCTTAAGTTGAGTCTTCGGACGCGCGAAGTCACCCTCTGCCCCACCGCGCCGCCGATCAGGCCGGACATCATCCCCGCCGCTACAGCCAGTCCCTCGGATACGCCGGAGCCGGCGAGAACGGCCGCCACGCCCACGCCAACCGAGCCTGCCACTGCACCGTCGGGGAACGGCGCCGCCCCGACAGGCAGCACTCCGATCCACACCAGCTGAAGCGTCGAGCCCACCACGAGCCCGAGAACCGGCTCTCCCACGATCGCCCCGGCGATACTCCCGGCCACCAGCGGCTGCGAGAGCATCACCTGGAGCGCTGCGGTCGCGTCGACCGAAAGGGCCCCGCCCAGAAGCGACAGGATCACTATCATCTGGATCTCAGACATGCGCCTGCTTCCGTGCTTTCAGACAACACGCGCCGCGTTCGCAGCGGCCTCGCGAGACGCGGCATTTCGCGGGTCTGTCACTTGGCCGACAGCGGGGAGAACGCGAACTCCACTGCGAAGCTCGTGCGCTCCCCACACTCGGCCCTGACGGGCCAGTGTGTGATCAGCGTCAGTCCCTGGAAAACACGCTCGAGTCCCCCCTCGGAACGCGAAACAGTATCCAGAGGCCAGGTCCAGACGCCGGCCGCGGGCTCGCAGGACACGACGAGCCGCTCCCCCCTGAGACGGTCGTCGACTCTCATCGTATCGACGGCGTCGAGAGTCCGTTTCTTCCGCAGCCCGCCGCCGTTCGCGTCGCCCGCGTGGAACGACACCCACTCCTTCGCGGGCGTGAGGAACGACATGTTCCACTCGGGCGCGAACAGGACGTCCAGATCACCGTCGGGTGTCAGGTCGTACTCGACACGCACCCTTCCCTCACCAGTGAGCCAGACGCGCTTCTCGATAAGTACCGGGCACACGCCTTCACCCGAGGTCACGACGCCGGTCCTGCTCATCTCCACTCCGATCGAACCGTTCCTGCGCCCCAGTTCAAACTGGTAACCGCCCCACGCGGAATCGCCCAGTTCGGCGCCTCCCGCCTCCACTTCGGCGCGCTTCACGTCGGGCGCGAAGAAATGGTCGATCGCGGCGACACCAGGGTGCGAGTCGGAGCAAGTGAGCTTGGCCAGTCCCTTCTCCTTGGCCTTCAGTCCATCGTGGATGTTCCGGACGCCCTCCGCGTATTCCCTGTCGCCATCCGCGCGTATCTCGTCGTGGTACGCTTCGTCGTGGCAGGACATCGTCGCCAGCACGTTCCAGTTCGCCCGTCGGACGTCGAGCTCGAAGATGGTGCCTCCTCGTGAAGGCGCGACGTACACGTTGACACTGTGCGACTCGAGCAGGACCTCGTCCCGCCCGTCCATATCGTGGTCGGTAACCTCGGCATGGTCCCACGTCTCGCCCCGAACACCGTCTATCAGGCGCTCGGCCTTGATGAGGTGCTCGTAGATCGCCGCTCTCAGGTGCGGCAGGTACAGCCCGCCGAAGATCCCGTGCCAGTAGGCGCAGTTGCACTGCCCCCGCCACAGCTCACGCTTTGCCTCCTCGACCACGGCCGGCTCCACCGTGGCGGCGCCACCGTCCACCACCTTCACGGCACCCGCGAACCCGCCGAGCGTCTCGAGGATGTTGGAAGTCCGCTGCGCGGCCGCGATCTTCTCGCTGACGCGCATCATCTTCCTGGTCATCAGGTTCGACTCGTCGTACTTGGACAGAAAACCCTTCCAGGTCCCCCCGGACACGAAGGGCCCCCACTCCTCCAGGAGCCCGTCGTCACCGAGCCTGCCCAGGAACCTCTCGTAACTGCGCCTGGCCTTCGTGGGCAGGGCCCACTCCATCATCTCGGGGTACGACGACGTGGGCAGGTACGCGCGCCCTATGGGGGCCGTGTCGTCCACGACCTCCGCAAAGGTCGCGGTCGTCACCCAATCCCGATTCTCCGAGAGCGCTCTCAGGAAGCGCTTGAGCCACCCGCTGGTGTGAACGTGCGCGTGAGTGCCGGGCCAGACGCCGAACTTCTCCCCGTCATCCCCGAACACAGCAACGTGGCCTTCGCCCCGCTCCGCGACCGAGCGCAGCACGTTCAGCGTTTCCTCGGGTTCGGCAAAGGGAATCGCGTATCGCAGCTTCTTGCTGATTGGGAAGACACGGACAGCGACGCCCTGCTCCTCGGTGAGGAACGACCCCACCAGTTCTTCGTCCTCGATCCCGGCGAGGCGGAACTCGTAGTCGTCAAGCGGCAGGTACTCCAGACCGGCCTCGTGGATCGTCCTCGCCAGCCGCGGCTCCCAAACTCTCTCCGCCAGCCACATCCCTCGAGGACGCACGCCAAACCGTCCGGACACGTAGTCCGTCATCATCTGCATCTGCCCGCGCGCGTCGCGCTCCGGGATCGCGCTTAGTATCGGCTCGTAGAAGGCCCCTCCCAGGACCTCTACCTGGCCCCTCGCCACGAGTGCCCGCACTCGCTCTATGTAGTCGGGAGCGTGATCCTCATACCACTCCAGCAGCGGGCCGGTGTTGTGAAGCACGATCTTGATCTCGGGGAACTCTTCTATCGCGTCCAGAAACGGCAGGTAGGCCCTTGTGTAAGCGTCCTCGAACACGCTCGGCAGGTTGCCGACAGGTTGGTGGTTGTGTATGCAGAGGACAAGCGTGACACCGTGCATGGGCAGACGTCCCTCCGGACCCGCCGTCACTTCTCTTCCAGCGCCTGAAGCAGGACGGCAAGGTCCTGCGGCTGCGCCTGTGGAACGTCGCGGGCCGTGAGCCTGGTGCCCCCCGTGATGATCTCCTTCATGGCAGCGACGTCGTCATCATCGACGAAGACGTAAGGGAGAAGCTCCCGTTTCCCCTCCGCGTAGTGCATTCCTCCGACGTTCGCCTCGGCCACGTCGAGCCCGCTTCTGATCAGCGCCAGAAGATCGCGAGGACTCTCGACTATCACGACCGTGCGCTCCGCCTCCCACGTGCCCGCCTTGAGCCCCTCGGCGAAACACTCGCGAGTCACGATCGATACCGGCACGCCCATAGAGTCGGTCTCGGTGTAGAGCGCGCACTTCCAGTCGCAGCACGCGGTTTCGTTGTTGACGAGGATCATGTGCTCGGGTGAGAGCCATGCACCCCAGGCAACGGTAACCTGGCCGTGGATCAGTCGGTCGTCCACCCTCACCAGCACGAACGGCATTGTCGAACTCCCGGGCCGCACCTTCAGCCCAGCGGTCTCGGCCCAGCGGTCACACGATGCGAACGGCGTCGCGGCCGCGCTCCTTGACCGCGTGTATCAGTTCATCCACCTCGGTGCGATCCCTCTTGACGAAAAACTCGAGTAGCATCATCAGATTGACGCCCGTCAGAGCGCGGACACCGGTCCCTGAGGCCACTATCTCCTGGCAGACGTGATGGCAGCTACCACCCGGCATGTCACTGATCAGCACCACCTCACATCCCGACGCCAGACCGGCTACCGCGGCCTCCACGGCGTCGTGCAGGTCGTTGAGACCCATGCCGGTATTGGAGACGGCCGCCCAGTTCGGCTGCTTCCCGAGAATCCCCTGCACCGCCTCCATCAGGCACTGCCCCACGTTGCCATGCGCAACGACAACACACCCTATGCGCTTGCCCTGACTGCTCACTCGTCATCACCTCGCGATGCGCGCAGCACGCCGGCCTGCCTCGCCACGGCGTCCCGTTGGCGTCTGTCGAAGTCCCAGGCGGAGTTTATGCCCTTGAGCTTCAGAAGATAGTTCAGAGCGATGACCTCTGAGATAACGGTGATGTTCTTGCCGAGAACCAGAGGCAGTCGCACCACGGGTATCTGGACGCCGAGAATCTCCGACATTTCGTCCTCGAAGCCCAGCCGTTCGTAGTCGGACAGGTCAGACCACGCCGCGAGCTTCACCTCCACTTCGATGCGCTTCCGCTGTCTGAAGGCTCTCGTGCCGAACATCGCCTGGACGTCGATGATCCCGACACCTCGAATCTCCATGTAGTTCCGCAGAAGCTCGCTTCCATAGCCTATCAGATAGTCCGTTCGCGTTCGCATGACCGAAACAACGTCGTCCGCCACCAGTCTATGCCCGTTCGCCACGAGGTCGAGCCCGCACTCGCTCTTCCCTATGCCGCTCTTCCCGGTGAAGAGAAGCCCCACCCCGTGCACGTCCACAAGGGTGGCGTGAATGACAGTCTGGGGCGCGAGCAGGTCCTCGAGCGCGGGCACGAGTTCGCTCGCCAGCCGGTCGGAAGTCATGGGCGTCGTGAAGACGGGGACGCCGCGCGAGTTACCGAGTTCCACCAGAAGCGAGGGCGCCGCCAGACCGTCCGCGACGATGACGCACGGCACGGGCGGAGTACACAGCCGACCGAGTGCGGCCTCCCGCGCATCAGCGGTCAGCGAGTCGACGTAGTCAACCTCGCGTGCGCCGAGAATCTGCACGCGTTCGGCGCGGAATCCCTCGGCGAAGCCGGCCAGCAGCAGGCCCGGCAGACAGACGTTGCTGTCCCGAATGACCCCACCTGACACGTCCGGCTTCGTGACCGCGGAGAGGGACAGACGTTCCCCGATTCCGGCCGCCAGCGATAGAGCCGTGAGTTCCTCAGTCACCTTCGTGCCTCCTGCCGAAGCCGGTGCGCTCTCCTACTTCTCCGGCTCGACCAGCCCGTAGTCACCGTCATCACGGCGATAGATGACGTTGACCCTGTCCGTCTCTGAGTTCATGAAGACCAGAAACGCCGCGTGAAGCTCGTCCAGTTCACTGAACGCCTCGGTCGGCGTCATCGCCCGGGACGCAAGGCTCTCCGGCACGATGCCCAGATCGCCCAGCGACACGCCGCCCGACGTCATGGCCACGTCGGCGGTCGCGTCCACACCCCTGTGGTTTCTGATGCGCTCCTTGTAGCGTCGTATCTGCCGCTCGACCTTGTCTATCGAGCGGTCAAAGGCGGATCTCACGTCGTCGGCGGTCTGCTCGCTGGAGATGACCGCTCGCGACGCGTGCACCGTGACGTCCGCGATGGTGCGGTGACCCTCTGTCTTGAAGACGACGTGCGCTTCGTCCACGCGGTCGAAGTAGCGTGCGAGGCGCGACACCTTGTCGTCGACGTACTGTCTCAGTTCCGGCTCGAGTTCACAGTGTCTGCAGGTGACCGTGATCCTCATGCTGGCTCCTTTCCCTGCGCGCTGTCCAAGAGCGCGGGCCGCCGCTTACCCAGCGCCGCCACCGCCTCGTGAGCCCTGTACGAACTCCTGATGAACGGTCCTGCCGATGCCCATCTGAATCCCATAGACAAACACTCAGACGCTAGCTCGTCGAATTCCCCCGGCGTCACGAAGCGCGCCACCGGGTGGTGCTCGGCTGACGGTCGAAGGTACTGACCGAGATAGATGATATCGACGCCGGCCGCCAGCACGTCGGCAAGAACCCGCCTGAGTTCCTCCCGTGTCTCACCCATGCCCAGCATGAGCGCCGACTTGACCAGCGCCCCCGATGTCGAAGCCGCCGCGTGCGACAGAACGTCGAGTGACCGCTCGTACCGCGCGCCCTTCCTCACGGCGGGATACAGGCGCTCGACCGTTTCGACATTGTGGCCGAAGACGTCGGGAGCTGCCGCGAGCACCGTCTCTATCGGGCCCGGCAAGCCCCCGAAGTCAGGCACCAGCACCTCGATGCCGGCCCGCGCGTTGGCGCCTCTGATCGCCCGGATCGTCGCCGCGAAATGCGCCGCCCCTCCGTCCGGCAGGTCGTCCCGCGTCACTGACGTCACCACCACGAAATCGAGCCCGAGGGTCGTGGCCGCCGAAGCCACCTCATCGGGCTCAACTGGATCGACCGGAAGGGGGCTCGCATGAGAGACCGCGCAGAACCCGCAGTCCCGCGTGCACCGGTCCCCCAGGATCATGAATGTCGCCGTCCCCCGGGAGAAGCAGTCTACGCGGTTCGGGCACCTCGCCTCTTCACACACGGTGTTCAGACGATGTGACTTGAGCGTCTCCCGAACCAGCCTCGTCGCCGCGGGATTGGTCATAGGCTTGGTCAGCCAGGCCGGAAGGCGCGCCCCGGTCTTCACTCGACGTCTATCCTCCCCAGCCTGTCTCCGGGCGCAACGGTAGTGTCTTCCTGCGCCAGGACCTCGGCCAGAGTTCCCGTGTGGCGAGAGATCACCGCCAGCGCGGTCTTGTCCTCGACCGACTCTACGACGAGCAACTCGTCGCCCTCGCGCACCGCGGCACCCGTGTCCACCTTCCAGTAAGAGATGGTGAACTCGAGAGCGTCAGTCTCGGTCGTCTCAAGGATGATGTCTCTGAGCACGTCAGTCAGCCCCCGGGTCCGTCAGATCTCCTTGCGGAGGCCCGCCCTCAGGATATGCATCTGGTCGCGGTACTTAGCCACCGCACGCCGCGAGATCCTGAAGCCCATCGTCCTGAGCTCCTCTGCGACCTTCTGATCCGAGAGCGGCTTCTTCTTGTCCTCCCTGCTGATTATCTCCTGCATGGCATCGCGCACCGCCCTAGAGGCAACCTGGTCGCCGTTCTTCGTCCGTATGCCGCTCGAGAAGAAGTACTTCAACTCGAAGGTCCCGCGGGGCGTCTGCACATACTTGCCCCGCGTCACGCGGCTGACAGTCGACTCGTGCATGCTGACGTCATCGGCGATCTGCTGGAGCGTCAGTGGTTTGAGGGCGGAAACACCCTTGTCGAAGAAGCCCCTCTGAGCCCGGACGATGCTCTCCGTCACGCGGACCATTGTTCGGCGCCGGTTCTCGATGCTCTGCACGATCCACCGCGCGGCCTTGAGCTTCTTGGAGATGAACTCCCTCTCCTCTGAAGCGGCTCCGGACGAGAGGATCCTGCGATAGGTCGGGTTGATCCGCACTCGCGGAACGTCCTGATCGTTGAGGTAGACGATGAAGTCCCCGTCGATCTCATCGATCACGAGATCCGGCGTGATGTAGCCGGGATCGCCGACCACGGGATCGATGCGAGGTCTGGGGTCGAGCTTCCCTATCTCGCCGATCGCCTCGCGGAGTTCTTCCGTCGAGACGGACAGCCTCCGGCGGATCGCGTCGTACTTACACGACTTCAGTTCCTCGAAGCTCGTGGACACCACACGCGCTGCCAGCGTTTCCCCGAGGCCCTTCCTCTGCAGCTGGAGGTGGAGACACTCCTCGATGGTGCGTGCCGCTATGCCCGCAGGATCGAGCGCCTGCACGACCTCCAGTGCCTTCTCCACCGTCTCGATGTCCGTCTTGAGCGCCCGCGCGATCTCCTCGAGCGTGTCGTTGACGTAGCCGTCCTGGTCCAGTTCGTCAATGATGTACTCGGCGATGCCGATCAGCACGTCGTCCTTGCACTCCATGTGAAGCTGGTGCTTCAGCTCGTCCTCGAACGTGGCCACGGCCACCGGAACACGCTCGAACCGCTCGTCATCGTCGTCTCGGGCGAAGTTCTGCCCGTACGCGTGCGAGTAGACATCGTCGAGGTAGTCGTCCCAATCGAGGTCCTCGCCGGCCGCGTCTTTTTCCTCGGAGCTTTCGCTCTCGGTCTTCTCCCCCTCGGGATCTGACGATTCCTCACCCTGGCGCTCGTCCGCCGCCCCTTCCCCGTCCTCGGTGCGCTCAGCCTCCGACTCGTCCTTCTCGGATTCCGCTTCCTCGTCCTCAAGGCGGTCAAGCAGCGGATTCTGAAGCAGCTCCTGCTTGAGGAACTGCTCCAGCTCGAGCGTCGATACCTGGAGGATCTTGAGCGCCATTTGCAGCCGTGGCGTCATCACGAGCTGCTGGTGCATCCTCATGCTCATAGTAGGCTTCAGATCCATAGGACTCCCCCGTGCCCGTTGCTCGCACTGACCACTCCCGGTCCGCCGCGGAACGGACTCCGCGCCGGACTCTGCTCCTGGGACATCCAAGATCCCGCTAGAGGCGGAAGCGCTCTCCCAGATACAGCTTTCGCGCCTCTTCGTTTGATGCCAACTCGTCGGCGTTCCCCGACAATAAGATTTCACCCTCGTACATGATATAGGCTCTGTCGGTCACCGACAACGTCTCACGGACGCTGTGGTCGGTGATCAGGATCCCTATCCCTCTGTCCCTGAGCCTCCTGATGATCGCCTGGATGTCCTGCACCACTATCGGGTCGATGCCGACGAAGGGCTCGTCCAGAAGCAGGAAGGCCGGTTGCGTCACCAGTGCCCGCGTTATCTCTACGCGCCTGCGCTCTCCGCCAGAGAGCGTGTCGGCCGAGCGGTCACGAAGATCCTCGATGCCGAGTTCACCGAGAAGCTCGGTCAGCCTGTCGTCGCGCTCCGATCGGGTCCCGCCGAGCGTCTCGAGGATGGCATTGATGTTCTGCGCGACCGTCAGTCCCCTGAATATGGACGCTTCCTGCGACAGGTAGCCCACGCCCAGACGGGCCCGCTGGTACATCGGCAGACTGGTGATGTCCTCTCCGTCGAGGAGGACGGCGCCCCCGTCGGGTCTCAGAAGCCCGACAATCATGTGGAACGTCGTCGTCTTCCCCGCGCCGTTGGGACCCAGGAGCCCGACGACCTCACCGCGCTCGAGATTGAGCTCCACCCGGTTGACTACCGTGCGGCGGCCGTATAGCTTCACGAGCCCCGCGGCATTGAGCCTCCGAGGCGCGGACGCGCCACCACCGTTTCCCGCTCTGTCACTCTTCCTCGACAAGCTCTCCCTCCGGCGTCCGGACGAACGCCTTGAAATCGCTTTTCACCTTGATGTTCTTGAGGTCAGCGTCAGCCTCCACCCCAACGCCGGTCATCACGTCATCGCCCTTCGTCACGCGGACGGGGCGGTCCGACTCCACCTTCCCCTTGCGCTCGTTCCAGGTGAGCCTGTCTGTCGTCAGGATGGTCCCGTCAGCCGCGTAGACGACGACATTGCCTATGACCTCCATGTCGTTCGTCCGGCGGGCCAGAATGCCCTCGTTCGCGGTCAGGGTCGAGCGAACCTCTCCGTCGTCATCGAAGAAGTCGACCCGCAGGTCGATCATCTCAACGCGGTCCGCGTCGTTGTAGACAAGCGCGTGGTCGGCGGAGATGGACCAGACTCTCGCGCCCTCGCGCGTCTGGGTCAGGGTGAAGCCGTCCACCTCCTGGTCGGCGAGCGTCCCGGACCTCCCGAACTCGCCACCCTCATCACCACCGCACCCGTGCAACAGCAGCGCGAGTGCGAGAATGGCGGCCAACGTTAAGGCGGACGACAGCTTCATTGAGTTTCCGTTCCCCGGACGGGCGAACCCGTCTCTAAAGGTAGTGAAGCACCACTGACCGCGCCTGAGGCGCGTTTCCAATATACCCGAGAAGGGGCCCCTCCTCAAGGCGTCCTGCCAACTGCCGAGAAACTCGCAGGAGCCCTTACGGGCGGGAGGATAGCAGAATGCTGAATGGGGGGTCAACAAGGAGCCGCGCACTGGTGGGATCAGCCCACCGCGCGCAGGCAATCATGGATGTGAATCACTCCCTCGGGGCCGCCGTCCTCGTTCACAATGATGAGGGAGGTGATGGGACCAGGGGTGTTGGTTTCCATCTTCTCGAGCGCGTCGGCCACGAGTTCGTCCCTGCCCACGGTCCTGGGGGACGGCGTCATGACGTCGCCCACGCGCGTGTTGAGGACGTCGGTTCTCCCGATGATGATGCGCTTGAGGTCTCCGTCGGCGACGATGCCCGCGAGCCTGCCCGCGGCGTCGACCACCGTGGTCAGCCCCAGTCGCTTGCCGGCTATCTCGACGACGGCGTCCCTCATGAGGGTGTCCGCGGACACGACGGGAAGGGCGTCCCCCGTGTGCATGACGTCCCTGACCCTGAGAAGGAGCCTCCGACCCAGAGCGCCCGCCGGGTGGAACGACGCGAAGGCGTCCCGGTCTATCGCCTTCTCCGAAAGAACGGCAACGGCGAGCGCGTCGCCCAGCGCCAGCGCCGCCGTCGTGCTGGCTGTCGGCAGGAGGTCCATCGGGCACGCCTCACGCTCGACGCGCGCGTCCACGACGATGTCGGCCCTGGACGCCAGCGCAGATCCCGTGTTTCCGGTGATGGCGACGATCGTGACCCCGATGTCGCGGATGAGCGGCAGCAGCTGCAGCAGTTCCTCACCCTCGCCGCTCTTGGAGACAGCCAGCACTACGTCCCCCTCGCTCACCATGCCGACGTCTCCGTGCGGCGCGTCCGCCGGGTGCAGGAAGAAGGCCCTCGTTCCGGTGCTCGCAAGCGTGGCCGCTATCTTGCGCGCCACGAGGCCGGACTTCCCCACGCCGCAGACGACGATGCTGCCGGGTGACTCCACCACCGCCCGCACGGCCGCGACGAAGGCGTCGTCGATGCGGTCCGTCAGCCCGCCGATCGCGTCGCGCTCAACCTCGAGGACCTCACGTCCGGTCCGGAGCAGCTCCTCGTCAGAGAGGCCGCGACGTCCCACTGTCCTGTGTGTGCCGGTGTTCTTCGACAAGAGAGTGTCTCCCACGTCGCGCGCGACACGCCGGCCCGTCCCTCTCAGGCGACCGCGTCAGATGCTCACCAGGAACTCAGCGACTACGTCCTTCCAGTCGCCCCTGGCCTTGAGAATGGCCTCGACCGTCTCGCGCACCGCTCCACGACCCCCGGGCGCTTCGGTGACGTACGGAGCCGACTCAAGAAGGTCCGCACACGCGTCGGCGACCGCCACGCCTATCCCGACCTCCCGTATCGACGCCATGTCAACGAGATCGTCACCGACGTAGGCTATCGCCGAAAGCTCGACCCCGTGCCGATCGGCGATCCCGCGCACGACCTCGAGCTTCTGCTGCTCGCCCTGGTAGATCTCACGGACGCCCAGCATTTCGGCGCGGCGCTCCACGATCTCGGACACGCGCGCCGACAGGAAGATGACCTCGACACCTGCGAACTGCGCCACTTTGATCCCTATGCCGTCCCGAACCGAGAACTCCTTGATCTCCTCACCCGACGGACCCAGCACGAGGTGCGCGTTCGTCAGCACTCCGTCCACGTCCAGGATCAAGAGCTTGATGCCGGCCGCAATGCTGTTGTCGATCGCCAGCAAGGCACTATCCTCCCGCCGCGCGCACCGCGCGCGCGACCGCGAGAACACCCTCGAGGACCGGCCGCAGATCCGACAGCGGAATCATCGAATGGGCGTCCGACAGGGCAGACTCGGGACTGGGATGCGTTTCGAGAAACAAAGCGTCGCAGCCGGCCGCGCACGCGGCCCTCGCCAGGACGGGCACGAACTCAGGTTCGCCCCCGGACACGCCCGAGCCCGCTCCCGGCAGCTGCACGCTGTGGGTGGCGTCGAAGACAACGGGACAGCCGAAGCTCTTCATCGTCTCGATGGAGCGCATGTCCACAACGAGATTGTGGTAGCCGAACGACGTTCCGCGCTCCGTCAGCAGGACGCGGTCGTTGCCGGCGGCCGCCGCCTTGCCGACGACGCGCTGCATATCATCCGGCGCCATGAACTGGCCCTTCTTGATGTTCAGCGGAAGTCCCGTCCGCGCCGCCTCCTCGAGCAGGCGGGTCTGCCTGCACAAGAAGGCCGGTATCTGTATGGCGTCCAACACCGCGGACGCGGGACCCACCTCGCCCCGCTCGTGGACGTCCGAGAGCACCGGAACGTCCAGTTCGCCCCTGACGCGCTCGAGCACGCGGAGCCCCGACTCGAGTCCCGGGCCCGCGTGGGAACCCGGAGAGAGCCTGTTGTCCTTGAGGTACGACGACTTGAAGATGAACGGCACCTCCAGGTCGGCGGCCAGCTCTTTCACGCGCCCGGCCACCTCGAGGGTGAGTTCCTCGCTCTCGATTACGCACGGTCCGGCGATGAGAGCCAGAGGCCTGCCGTCGCCGATCTCGACATCGCCGATTCTAACCACGCGCCCTGCCATCTACCTTGCTCCCAGCGGCGTGCTCCAGCGGACCGTCGGCGCCGTCCGATCTGTGCCCTGACGACCCCGGTTCCTCACCCGACTTGTGGGCGAGTGCAGCCTTGACGAACTCCCTGAACAGGGGATGCGCCACGCCCGGACGCGAACGGAATTCCGGGTGGAACTGACAGCACACGAACCACGGATGGTCCGTGATCTCGACGATCTCCACGAGGTCGGCATCCACGTGGATGCCGGATGAGACGAGCCCGCTCGATTCCAACGTGCTCCGGAACTCGTTGTTGTACTCGTACCTGTGGCGGTGCCGCTCACGCACCTCGTTCTCCCCGTAGATCTCGTGGGCCTTGGTACCCTCGACTACGTGGCAATCGTAGCCGCCGAGCCGCATCGTACCCCCCATGTTCACCACGGACTTCTGCTCCGGAAGAAGGTCTATGACCGGGTAGGCGGTATCCGGATCGAACTCGGTCGAATGCGCCGTCGTGAGCCCGCACGCGTTCCGGGCGAACTCGATCACCGCGCAGTGCAGGCCCAGACATATGCCGAAGTAGGGCACGGCCTCTCTCCGCGCGTAGCCCGCCGACTCTATCTTCCCCTCGATGCCGCGCTCGCCGAATCCGCCGGGGACCAGCACCCCGTGGCAACCCTCGAGCGCGCCCGACGCGTCCTTCGCCCGCTCGATCTCCTCGACGTCCACCCAAACCAGGTTGACCCTGGCGTCGTTCTCCACTCCCGCGTGCGCGAACGCTTCGGTGATGCTCTTGTACGAATCCTGAAGGTCGATGTACTTGCCGCAGATGGCGATGGACACCTCGCGCGACGGGCTGGTCACACGCTCGACCACCGCCTCCATTCTGCTGAGGTCGGCAGGCCCCGTCTTGATGTTCAGCTTCTCCAGCACGATCTCGTCGAGCCCGTCCTCGTGGAACCTCAGAGGTACCTCGTAGATCGACGGTACGTCACGCGCGTCGATGACCTCACCCATCTCGACGTTGCAGAAGAGCGCGATCTTCCTCTTGAGATCGTCGGTCAGGGGACGTTCCGTCCGGCACACGAGGATGTCAGGCTGGATGCCGATGTCACGAAGCGCACGCACGCTGTGCTGGGTGGGCTTCGTCTTCAGCTCGCCCGCGGTCTTGATGTAGGGAACGAGGGTCAGGTGGATGAACAGCACGTTCTCCTTCCCCCGGTCAAGCCGCATCTGGCGGATGGCCTCGAGGAAGGGGAGGCTCTCGATGTCGCCGACCGTGCCTCCGATTTCCGTTATGAGGACGTCGACGCCGCCGTCCTCGGCGACCTTGGAGATGCGCTCTTTGATCTCGTTCGTTACGTGAGGGATGACCTGGACCGTACCTCCCAGATAGTCACCGCGCCTCTCCTTTGATATGACGGCCTCGTAGATCTGGCCGGCTGTGACGTTGTTGTCCTGGCTGAGCTGCTTCCCCACGAAGCGCTCGTAGTGCCCGAGGTCCAGGTCGGTCTCCGCGCCGTCGTCCGTGACGAACACCTCGCCGTGCTGGAACGGGCTCATCGTACCGGGGTCGACGTTCAGATAGGGGTCGCACTTCTGGAGCGTGACCGACAGCCCCCTGCTCTCGAGAAGGTACCCGATGGAGGCGGAGGCAATGCCCTTTCCCAGGGCGGATACCACGCCACCCGTAACGAAGATGTGCTTCGGCATCGTGCCAACGCTCCTTTGTGGAGATATGTGTGGAGAGAAGCCCTGTCAGGAATCACAAGGCGCTCATGCGCCTCTCGACCTCCGCGGCGTCCTTCGGCCTGTCGACCGACTGCGTCCGCCGCTCGGTCAGCACCAGACCGACTGTCATGCCGTTCTCGAGTGCCCTGAGCTGCTCCAGAGATTCCCGCAGCTCCAGCGTCCCTCTCGGGAACGACGCGAATCGATCGAGCGCGGCGCGCCGAAAGCAGTATATCCCAACGTGATGGAGATACAAAGGGCTAAGGCCTGCAGATTCCGAAATGTGTGGCACGGGCGCGCGAGAGAAATAGAGGGCCCTTCCGCCCCGTCCGGCGACCACCTTGACGACGTCGGGGCTCCGGTAGCCCTCCTCATCGTCCGCACCGAAGGCAAGAGTCGAGAGTTCGGCCTCAGCGTCACGCTCGAGCGCCCCCACGGTCCGGTCGATATCCTCGGGATGGATCATCGGCTGGTCCGCCTGGAGGTTGACGACCACGTCCGCCGCCACATCGCGAACAGCAGCCGCCACACGGTCGCTCCCGGTCGCGCACGGCTCCGTCACGATGAGCGCGCGCCCGCCGAACGACGACACCGCCTCGTCCACCTCGACGCTGTCCGTTGCGACCAGCACCTCATCGACGCTCGACGCCTGGACCAGCCTCTCGTACACGTGCTGGATGAGAGGTCTGCCCCCGATCGGCGCGAGCACCTTCCCCGGGAATCTCGTGGAACCGAGGCGTGCAGGAATGACCCCGATGACACGTCCGCTCGCCAACTGCC
Organism: Candidatus Eiseniibacteriota bacterium; assembly: GCA_030638405.1. Classification (GTDB taxonomy): domain Bacteria; phylum Joyebacterota; class Joyebacteria; order Joyebacterales; family Joyebacteraceae; genus JALGZG01. Next base: position 23,405 of record DAOWER010000026.1, read on the forward strand.
CCCCCGTGTCTCTACTCGTAGTCGAGGACCACGACTTTCGCCGTGTCCTCGAGATCGCCGGCGTCGATCTCCACGGTTGTGCTGTCCGCGCGCTCGACGTGCTCCATCAGCTTCAGGAAATCATCAACCGGCTGGATCGGGAACCCCAGTGCGTCGGTCTTGTAGTGCATCGGTATGATGATCCGCGCCCCGAGCGCTTCGGCCGTCTTCTTGGCCTCCTCCGGGCCGATCGTGTAGTAGCCACCGACGGGCGCCAGCAGAACATCCACGGTCCCGAGGGCCGTCACCTCTTCTTCGGAGAGGACGTGTCCGAGGTCACCGAGGTGCCCCACCTTCACACCGTCGACCTCCATCACGTAGATGTTGATGCGCCCTCGCTCCTGCCCCTTGCTCTCGTCGTGGAAGGCGGTAATGCCCCATATCGGAATCCCCTTGATCGTACGCTTCTCGGGGTCACGCACGACCTCCGGCCCGCCGCTCACGGTGTCGACCGCGTTGTGGTCCGCATGCTCGTGACTCACGGTCACCACGTCGGCATGCGTGTCGATAGGCGAATAGCCGACGGCCCCGTCGTAGGAACCGGCCTCGTACGGGTCGGTCACGACTCTCGTACCGTCCTTCGATTCGACCAGGAACGAAGCGTGCCCCAGCCAGGTGATCTTCATTGTCTCGAACTCCCCTTTCGGCCCACCCGCTGTTTCTCGTGGACGGTGCAGTAACGACAAAGGGGCCTCGCGGGAACGCGGATGTTCCCAGGCGATGCCCCCTCTGATTCCATTGCAGACTGGTGTTCGGTCCCTGGTCGGGATGTCCCCTCACCCAGCGCTGGCTCTCCCCCATCCCGGTCGCCGCTCTCTCGCTGCAACTCGACGTTCACCTCTGCGTCCTACTGGACGCTCACGCGCTTTCTGTCGCGACCCCATCGCTCGAACGTCACGTTCCCGTCTTTCAGAGCGAAGAGAGTGTCGTCGCCGCCCCTCCCCACATTCTGCCCCGGGTAGAACTTCGTGCCGCGCTGCTTGAGGATGATGGTCCCCGCGCGCACGAACTGCCCGCCGAAGCGCTTGACCCCGAGGCGCTGAGCCCTGGAGTCGCGTCCGTTCCTGGAACTGCCAACGCCCTTTTTGTGTGACACTTCGCGAACCCCCTCTTGAGATACTGCTCTCCTGCACGGGCAGTGCGGCCTACGAGGTTATGCCTGTTATGCGAATCTCCGTGAAGCCCTGCCTGTGCCCCTTCTTAACGCGGTAGTCCTTCCTGCGCTTCTTCTTGAACACGATGACCTTCCGGCCCTTCCCGTGTCCGATGATCTCTGCTCTTACGGACGCACTCTCGACGATCGGCGTTCCGACCTTCACGTCACCACCGACGCTCAGTGCCAGCACATCCGACATCTCGATGGCCTCGCCAACTTCGCTCTTCATGCGCGGGACGCGGATGAGGTCTCCCTCGGAAACCCTGAACTGAAGTCCTCCGGTCCTTACTACGGCGTAATCCACGACTCCTCCCAGACTGTCTCGTAACTCCTTTTCGGCACGTCTTTTCTACGAACTTGTATAGTATATTCCTGTGCCCCATCGTGTCAAGCATCAAGTGTCTCGTCCGCCGTGCGTTCCGCCCGCCACCCGGCCCACTCGCGGCCTCCGGAGCCGTCACACGGCCCAATCGTGCTCCTCACCGCCCGTCACCTGTGCTATTCTCCCCTGGTCGTTCACGCTTCAGCTTCCGAAAGGCCGCACCAGTGACAATTCCCCACCTTGGTGAGATTCTCTCCGTCCTCGCCGCCCTCATCTGGGCCGCCTCCGTCGTGCTCTTCCGCATGAGCGGCCGCGAAATGAAGCCTCTCGCCCTCAACTTCTTCAAGAACATAGTCGCCATGGTGCTGCTTCTGGTAACCCTGGCTGCTGTCGGGCAGAATCTCTTCCGCGACGCGCCGCTTCTCGACTACGTGCTCCTGACCCTGAGCGGCGTCCTGGGGATCACGATCGCCGACACGCTCTTCTTCAAGAGCCTGAACATCGTCGGCGCCGGCCTCTCTCAGATAGCCAGTCTCTCTTACAGTCCGTTCGTCATTCTCTTCACGTTCGTCTTTCTCGGCGAGAGGCTGACGGCGGGGGACCTTGCCGGCGCGGCCCTCATCCTCGTTGGGATCCTACTCACGACCACGCGCGAGCACGCCTCGGAGACCTCCGCGCACGACCTTCGAGTGGGCATCGGTCTGGCCACTCTGTCCGTCGCGCTCATGGCCCTCGGCGTAGCTCTTGCGAAGCCGGTCCTGGACCGCTCGCCGGTCCTCTGGTCGACCTCGGTCAGGCTCCTCGCCGGTGTGGTCGCTCTCGTGCTTCTCACCGTCGTGTCCCCCCGTCACCGCTACCTCTGGTCGACGCTGAGACCCTCGCGCTCATGGAAGGTCGCCATCCCGGCCGCCGTCCTTGGCGCCTACCTCGCGATGATCGTCTGGATCGCCGGCATGAAGTACACTCAGGCCTCCACCGCGTCCATTCTCAACCAGACCAGCACGGTGTTCGTGCTCCCACTGGCTGCTGTCTTCCTGCACGAGCGCGTCACGCTGCGGAAGTCCGCCGCCGTGGCGATGGCCCTGGGCGGTGCGGTGCTCGTCACCCTCACGTGACGGGTTCCGTGCGACCAGACCCCGCGCGGCCAGACTCCGTGCGGCCAGACCCCCTGTGCGGCGCGGCCGTACACGAGTGGGCCGGAGCACTCAGGCTCCGGTCCTCGCATTCCGACCCTTGAGCAGCGGAGGACGCTGCTACGCACCCCGCGTGCTCGCCCTCGCCGCTGCCTCAACCTCCGCGACGAGCTTCTCGAGCCTGTAGGGCTTCTGGACGAAGCCGCAGATCCCGCCCCCCGCGAATCTCCCGACGACCTCCTGCTCGCTGAAGCCGCTGGACAGGACGACTTTCACGTCGTCCCGTATCTTGCGCAGCTCCTGGAACGTCTCCTCACCACCCATCCTGGGCATCGTGAGATCGAGAAGCACACAGGACACCTCGTTCCAGTGCTCGCGGTAGTAATCGACCGCCTCGCAGCCGTCGGCGGCGCCGACAACCTCAAACCCCGCCTGCTCGAGGAGTCGCATTCCGATGTCGCGTACTGTGTCCTCGTCATCGACCAGAAGCACGGTCCCGCCGGCTTCGCTTCCGAACGCTTCCGGCTGAGTCTCCTCTCGTTTCAGAGCAACGCGGTTACCCACGGGCAGGAGCACCGTGAACGAGGTCCCGCCTCCCTGCTCACTCGTCACCTTGATGGCCCCCGAATGGCCGCGGACGATCCCCAGAGCCGACGCCAGACCTAGACCACGCCCCGTGAACTTCGTCGAGAAGAAGGGGTCGAAGATCTTCTGAAGGACCTCCGAGTCCATTCCGCACCCCGTGTCGCTGACCTCGAGGAACAGGTAATCACCCTCAGGCAGATTGTCATCGAGATAGGTGTCGCTGAGATAAGCGCGGTCACAATGCCGAACGCCTGTGCGAAGCGTGACGACACCCCCTTCCTCTCCGATAGAATCGGAGGCGTTCGTTACGAGATTCAACACCACCTGGTGCAGCTGCGTGACGTCAGCGACCACGGCCGGAAGGCCGCGGCACAGGTCGTAGCTGAGCGCGACGCCCTTCGACACCGACACCTCCAGCAGGTTCCCTATCTCGGTCACCAGTTCGTTGACGTCCACCGCCTCTATGACGAAACTCCCCTTGCCCGAGTAAGCGAGCATCTGCCGGGACAGGTCCGCCGCGCGTTCCGCGGACGCTCTTGCCTCCCTCAGGCACGAGCACGCGGCCGAGCCGTCCTCCACCTCCAGGAGCCCCAGCTCTACGTTCCCCAGGACGCCGGTCAGCAGGTTGTTGAAGTCGTGCGCGATGCCGCCCGCCAGAACGCCGAGGCTCTCCAGCTTCTGGGCGTGCCGGACCTGAGCCTCCAGCCGCTCTCTTTCCTCTTCGGCCAGCTTCCGTCGGATGGCCATCGCTATGTTGTCTGAGACGAACGTCATCACCTGGAAGTCCCGCTCCGAGTACGGAGAACTCTCCTGGTAGCTCTGAACGACGACGACACCGATGACGTTCCCTCCCGTCTTGAGCGGAACACCGAGCCAGATGGGCGACGCGGCGCCGATGAGCTCGACCTCCCCGGCATCGACGAGATCCTGGAAGTCCTCCTCGTTGATCATCTGGGCGGTGCCGACCCTGCGCACGTAGTCGGTCAGGCTCTTCTTCAGCGTGGCCGGCTGCGTCTGCTCGTTGTCGTCGAACTGATCGACATGGTACGGGAATGTGTACTTGTCGGTGTCCTCGTGGTAGAGGGCAACATAGAAGTTGGTGGTGTCGATGAGCCTGCCAAGTTCCCGATGGATGCTTGCGAGCAGCTCCTCGAGATTGTCGGACTCATTCACCGCCTGGGAGACGTTGAGAAGCACCGACTGCACTTCCTCGGCTTCCTTCCGTTCGGAGATGTCCTGCACGGCGCCGCAGAGGCGTGTGACGGCCCCGGTCACTTCGTCCTTGACCGGCCTCGCGTAGTCGCGGACCCACCGAGTGCTGCCGTCCTTGCACGTCAGACGGAAGTCGACTGCTGACGCCCTCCCTGCGAGGATCTCCTCGAGCTGTCGCTTCACGACTTCGGCGTCCACCGGGTCGGCCGCTGCGGACCAGCCCCGGCGCGCGATGAACTCCTCCCCCGTGTATCCGGTCATCTCCTCGATCGCACCAGTAACCCACTCGCGCACCGTCTCCCCGTTCTGTCCCACGCGGCAGCCGTAGGCGAAATCCGATATCAGACTGGAGACGATTCTGTACCGCTCCTCGCTCTCGCGCAGGGCGGCCTCCGTCCGCAGGTGAGCCGAGATGTCCTGCACCGCACCGTAGACGCGCGCCACGCGCCCGGTCTGCTCATCCAGGACCGGCCTCGCGTAGTCACGCGTCCACCGGATCTCCCCGTCCTTCCGGATGATCCGGTACTCGACCACTGAAGGCTCGCCCTTGAGCAGGTCGTCCAGCTGCCCCAGCGCGACCGGGATATCGTCGGGATGAATGAGGTCCTGCCAGCGCTGCCCTCGCTCGAGTTCGTCGAAGGTGTAACCAGTCATCCCGGCCAGGTCGCCGGCCGCCCACGGATCGGCTCGCTCGCCGTCCGAGTCCACACGGAATCCGTAGGCGAAATCGGATATCAGGCTCGAGATGACGCGGTATCGCTCTTCGATATCGCGCGGGACCTCGGCCGAGTGCGGCTGCTCGGAGCCACGGTCGCACTCGGGACGGCGGTCCCCGCTTGACTCACCCCGGCGCTCTTTCCTGGTCTTGTGCTCGTCGCCCATTCCGGTGGCTGCCCCCTGACACGACCGGTCGCGGGGCCGGTCCAAGGCGGCGCCCGGACTCAGTCCCCGGTTATTTCAAGGAACACGGGGTCTTCGTACAACGGCTCGAAGTCCGTGTCCAGTCTGGCTCTCGGTCCCAGCGTCTCGTCCCTGTCGACCGCGGCCCCGAGCTCCTCCAGGGCCTCATCGCGCATGCCGGCCTTCGAGTAGTAGCAGGCCAAGTGGTAGTGCGGTTCGCCCAGGTCCGGGTTCAGTTCTACCGCCGAGCGCCCTGCCTCGAAGGCCGCCTCCCAGCTATCGTCCTCGCAGAGGCGATAGCCCTCAAGAACGAGCGCCCACTCCTTCCACATGTCGACGATCCGCCTGAGTTCCGCTATCGGATCTTCGTGATCGTCCACCCGGAGGTCGCAGTAGACGTCGTTGTACCCACCGTAGCCGCCGCCCGCGCGCACTATCAGAATCGCGGCCGACTGCATGCCTCTTGAGTCGCCACCGGCCGCCTGCCCGGCCTCGAGCGCCCGCATCAGGCGTTCTCCGAGGATGCCCTCGGTCTCCCGGAACGCCCTGGCCATCGCGGCGACCGTCTCCTCACCGACCAGGATGTTACCTTGAGCCGTGAAGTTCTTACCCGTCTCATGGCCCGCCCAGTCCATGCACTCCTCGCCGGTGTAGGCGTGCGAATTCCCGGCTGCGTCAACGATGCCCACCTGCCGCTGCGCGGCGTCGGGGTCGCGGACGAGCAGGCTCTCCATCACGGCTTCGACGCTCATGCCGCCCTCGAGCATCGAAAGCCCCAGGGGGCCGAACGTCGTATTGCCGTACGCCTGGGACGCGATGGCGCCGACTCCGGACTTCGCCCACGGCACCACAGACCCGACGGCGAAGAACTTGGACTGGACGGCGACACCGAGATCTCCCGTCGCGGGGTCGTACCCCACGATGGAGAAGGTCGCCACCGGCTCCGCCGCCGCTGCGGTGTCGAACGAAGGCGGTACCAGAACGCACACCGCCGCAACGAATAGTGCGGCCAGAACCGGAATACTCTTGCTACTGATGCAAATGTGAGGCCACATTCTCGAATCACCCATCGTCGCGTCCTCCGTTCGTACGAGCTGCGGCACGCTCGATATCTTCGCTGAACGGGCCGTCATTTATTGCCTCGAGAACCTCCTGAAACCACTCATCGGCACGCTCGCGTTTCGCGGCGAGCTCACCGGCATCTGCAACGAAGAAGAGCTCGGCGAGACGCCTGACGTCTTCCTCCGGGAAGTCGTAGTGAACGTAGCGTGTGTGGAAGTTGTGGCGCGTGGGGTCGTGCAGGATCCGCAGCGCCTGAACCAGAGGGCGAAGCGTGTACGACTGATAGAATGCAGCGGCCTCTATGACGTTCCCCCTGTTGAGCTCCTTCTCGGTCAGGACCCGGAAGAGGTCGAACAGCACGCGGAGCTCGCCTACCCTTCCCCTGAGCGTCGTGGCCAGAGCCTCGGCGTCGAACGGGTCGAACCGGACGACGCCGGTCTTGTCGAAGTAGACGAAGGGCCGTCCGTGAATCTCGGGTTGCAGAAACTTGTCCTTCGCACCCGCCTTCATCACGACAAAGTCCAGCATCAGAAACGGACTGGCCCCCTCAAGCCTGTAGAAGGCCTGGGAATGCCCGTGCCATGTCGGCTCCGGCAGACGGTACTTGAGGTCAATGGCCGACAACCTCCGAAGCGTGTCCTCCACAACGACGAAGACGTCCTCAACACGGTCGTCATCCGACGCGACCTGAAGATCCATGTCCGACCAGTCGTCCACCCGGTCGAACGCGATCGCGCCGGCCTCCCACATAGCCTGAACGTGATCCAGGGGCTCGAGCGCTCCGCGGAGCGCCGACAGAACGTCGTCGCGGCCCACGGCGTATCGTGACATCTTCACCTCCTGACGGTGTTTGGCATCGTCCGCTGGACAGCGGACGCCGTGTCGTGCGTGGGGACGCGGGGTGTCAGGGCTCCAGGTCCTTCACGGTCACGATGTGGAAGTTGAGGTCCTTGAACGAACGGGCGATCTCGGTGGCGGCGCGGTCGATCGCGTCGGCCCCGCGTCCGGAGAATTCGTTCTTCTGTATCTGAGAGAACAGAAGCAACTCAAACGCGGTGGAGCGAAGCCAGTCGACATCGACGCGGTAGCCGCAGACGGCGAGGGCCTCTGTCTTCTCGAGGAATCGCCGCAGCACACGCTTCCCTATCCGGAGCGTGCTGCACGACGAGAACATGATGATGCGATTCGCGCACTTCCCAGCCAGGAGGTCCCCGAGCGCCTCGATCGAGTACGCGTCCTTCCCTACCTTGATCCCGTTCTCACTCCCGTGGCTGGCGATGTACAGAATCGGGTACCCGTCGTACCGCTTCTGCAGCCACTTCCTGACGTAGAACTCGAACTCCGCATGCGTGGCCGCGTCCATGTGTATATAACTGATGAGCGCATTGAGATTCAGAAGGTCGAGAAGCGGCTCCACGCTGGAACTGACGCGCAGGTCCGGGTCCCACAGTCCCTCGATGCAGAAGATCCCCTTTGTCTGCCCGCGCTTCCTCAAGAGTTCCCCCGTTTCTGCTCGGCGGCGGCTTCGCACTCCGCCGGGTCGCCGGACTGCCCAGGCCCCTCTTCCTCCTCAATGATGGCGTGTCGCGTGTTCGCAGCTATCGCGGCCCCGACATGCGCGCCACTCAGCACTATGAGACTCGCGATGTAGACCCAGGACAGGAGCGCCACGAACGCCCCGAGCGAGCCGTAGACAACATTGTACCGCGCCAAGCCGCTGGCGAGGTACCGTGTGAACAGCGTCGTCGCTCCCCAGAGGGCCAGCGACGACACGGCGGCCCCGGCGAGCGCTTCCCGCCAGAGCACGCTCGTCCTCGGAAGCCACCTGTACAGCATCGCCAGCACGACCAGTATGAAGAGAGAGAGGGCCGCCGACGACGGAATGGGTATCAGATCCAGCGCCGATGCCGCGGCACGCTGCGCAACCTCCCAGTCACCCGGCAGGCTGACCAGCGCCTTCGCCACCAGGTAGAGAAGCACGAGCGCCCCTAGGCACACGACGATCAAGAGCGCGAGCAGGCGCTCACCGAACAGGTTCCGCGGTCGCGCCATTGGCCACGCACGATTGAGATTGCGCACGAGCGTCGAGAACGCGCTCGTCGACGCCCAGATGAGCCCGACCGCGCCGATGCCGCCGACTGTTCCGCGGACCCGCACAACGGCCAGGACGTTCTGACGGACCAGTTCGCGGGAGACCGGCATGAACCGCAGCACCGCCTCGAGCAGCCGTTCCTGGGCGTCGGCGGTCTCGAGGAATCTGCTGGCCACCGCGACGAAGATGAGCAGGAGCGGGAACATGGAGAAGACCGCGTAGAAGCCGATGCTCGCCGCGGCCTCTGGACATCGCTCATGTCCCAGACGGTGGAACGTCGTCACGATCACTCGGAACGTCGTTCGCAGAACTCGCATCTGCTCCCCCATCCGCTTCCCGCATTCCGTTCGCGAGAGCGGCCTCGCCACCGGGCGCCCTATCTTCCGGAGGAATCCCCCGACGCCATGTCCTCCAGGCGCCCGACGGACTTGGTCAGCTCGTTGAGTCGGAATTCGATGGAATTGAGGATCCAGAACTGGAAGTGCTCTACCCGGGCCTGTTTGTGGATCATCCAGATGATCTTCACCGACACCAGCAGCACGCCGAGTTCGATGGAGAAGAGCGGCGGCAGCGGCATCTCCATGTTCAGCGTGTGGCGGAAGACGTCGGCTACAAACAGGAACGCTATGGCCGAGAGGAAGACAACGTTGACAACACGATCACGCCTGTTCGAATTGACACCACCTATCTGGCCGACCACGGCGCGTATCTTCTCCTTCTCCTTCCGAAACTGCTCCAGCTCCTCCTGCAGAGCCGCGGTGTCCGTCGCCGTCATCCTCTGTCCTCCATGCTCCGGTGTCATTTGCCCGAGGCCGACCGCCCTGCCACGACGGGTCCCCGTCCGCACGTCTGATGATTCCCGGTGTTCGCGCCCCGGGACGCCCTCAGCCCCAGAAACGCTCGAAGCGCTCACGCGAGGCCTTGCATATCGGGCAGACCTCAGGCGGCTCTTCCCGCCCGCACAGATAGCCGCAGACGCGGCAGCGCCAGACCGGCACGCCGCCCTTCGCGGCTGCATCCCTGTCTGCCGTGCCGGCCACTCCGTCCGCCGACCCGCCGGCCACTCCGTCCGCCGACCCGCCGGCCACTCCGTCCACGGACTCGCCGGCCGCCGTCCTCGCGGACTCGTTCATCCGCTCTTCCTCCGGAGGCCGTCTCTCCGGGATGGGCCCGATCTCCCGCTTTCCGTCCAGCACCTCCCGCGACACGTAGAGCGCGCAGTAGCAGGTTCCCCGCTCCGTGAGGTCGGCATCGCGATAGTCACACGGGCAGACGATGTCCAGGTCGCTGGCGGCATCTCCCGAGGCCAGACGGCACGGGCAGCTCCTGTACCCGAACCGCTCCTCGTTCACGAGGAGACCTTCTGCGAGCGCCTCCGTGAACTCGATATCGGGGTTCAGGTGGTAGCCCGATGCTTCCGCGTCGCGGTCGAGCTCGGCGCGAAGGACCTTCACCTTTTCAACCGGCGCTCCCGTGTCAGCGCTCAAAGCCCGAGAACCTCCTTGACCTCATCCGGTTTGTGTCCGTTGACCGACTTGACACCGTCTATGACGACGGTCGGAAAGGACACCGCCGGGTTCCATTTGCGCACCTCGTTGACGGCGGCGTCCCGTTCGTCGCCGGAGAGCTCATCCACGTACACGACCTCGAACACCACGCCCTCGCGCTCGAGGAACTCCCTCATCTTCCTGCACCACACGCACGTCGACAGGCCGTACATCACGATGCTGTGAATCGGCGCGCCTGACGACCCGCCGGGCGCGCTGTCTCCCGATAGCGCCATCCGCTGTTCCCTTTCGCCTGTGTCCTACCCGTGCTTCACACGTCTCCCGAGAATCCGCTCCACGTCGTCGATCTTCCCGGTCAGTCTGCCCGTCGCTCCCTCACGGTCGTCGATGGTGACGGAGGTGAACACACGCGGCGCCGCCTCACGGGCAGCCCGGTGGCATTTCATGACGAGCTCCATCACTTCGTTCTCTTCGCCCTCGACCGTTGTCGCCATCGCGCCGAGCCTGTACTCGAGCCCGGATCCGTCGATGATATCGACGATCCTGGCAACGTGTTCACTCAACGCTTCTCCGACCCCGACAGGCAGCACACTGAAGACCGCGAGCATTGTGACCTCCTTGCCCGGTCATGCTGAGACTACGTCCGGCGGAAGACCAGGACGCTCCCGGACATGATGCCGGGATCGAACGCCGCCCCTTCAAAGCTCCCTTTGTGCTCGAGAAGCTCGAATCCAGCTTGCGCGTGTGACCCGGCGTAGTCCTGGCTCCGCAATGGGAAGAGAGTCGTCTCACCCTCAAAGACAGAGCGGTCGCCCTCGCGAAGCCGCGTCCGGAAGAGCACCCTCTCCTCCGAGATCTCGGGGTAGCTTCTCTCAAACACGAGGTCCGTACCCTCTACCGGCACACCCGGGAACTCGTAGGATCCCTGAGTGAGCACGAAGTCCCAGTTGACGGTCTGGATCACCCACGTCGCTCCCGGTGTCAGGAGCTCGCGCAGCTCCTGGAGAAAGTCGGGCAACCGGTGCGGCTTGAGGTGCGAGGCGACATTACCGATGCAATACGCGGCGCCGAACGAACCCGTCAGAGAACCGATCTCCTCCGCGCCCAGCACGCGGAACTCGGAAGCGAGATACTTCCGCTTCGCGCGCTCCACCATCCACTGGTCGAGGTCGATGCCCACCGCCTCGTACCCCTGAGCTGTGAAACGTCCGCAGTAGTCGCCCGTTCCACAGCCGACGTCCAGGACGCGCCTGGCGCCCTCGGGAAACCGACTTCGCAGAAACGAGTAGACCTTCTCCTCGAACGGGAAGACGGCGTCGTAGTACTCGGCGAACTCCGAATAGAAAGAGATACGTGCACCCCCTTCGCCGGGCTATTTCCCGGCCTGAGCCTTGCTTATCCTGGCCCACGTGTCCCGCAGCGAGACCGCTCTGTTGAACACGAGCGCGCCCTGTCGCGAGTCGACGCTGTCCACGCAGAAGTAGCCCTGCCTCAAGAACTGATACGTCGTCCCAGGCAGGGCCTCGCGAAGACCCGGCTCCACCATGCAACCCGCGAGCACCTCCAGCGACTCCGGATTGAGAAGCTCCTTGAAGTCCTGCTTCCCACCGCCCTCACTCTCGTCGGGAAGCAGGAGGTGGTCGAACAACCGCACCTCCGCCGGAACGGCGTGTCCCGCGGATACCCAGTGCAGCGTCCCCCTGACCTTCCGGCCGTCCGGCGCCTCTCCTCCCCGCGAATCGGGATCGTACGTGCAGCGAAGCTCCGCGACCTCCCCGGTCGCCTCGTCCCTGACCACGCTCTCGCAGGTGATGAGGTACGCGTGCTTGAGCCTGACCTCCCTGCCCGGAGCGAGTCTGAAGAACTTCTTAGGCGGGTCCTCCATGAAGTCGCCGCGCTCGATGTAGACGACCTTCGAGAAGGGAACGTCACGCGATCCGGCCGACGCGTCCTCGGGGTTGTTGACCGCGGGGAACGCCTCGACCAAGTCGTCCGGGTAGTTGTCGATGACGACCCGCAGAGGCCTCAGAACGCCCATGACGCGTGGAGCCGTCCTGTTGAGGTCCTCCCTCAGACAGTGCTCCAGGAGTGCTACGTCAATGACGCTGTCCGTCTTCGCGACCCCGACGCGTTTGAGAAACTCCCTGATGGAAGCGGGAGTGTAGCCACGCCTCCTTAAGCCCGAGAGCGTGGGCATCCTCGGATCGTCCCAGCCGGTGACGTGGCCGCCTTGCACCAGCTCGAGGAGTCTCCGCTTGCTCAGTACCGTGCGGCTGAGATACAGCCGCGCGAACTCGATCTGCTGCGGGTGATAGATACCCAGCTCGTCGAGGTACCAGTCGTAGAGCGGGCGGTGGTCCTCGAATTCGATCGAACAGATCGAGTGTGTAACACCCTCGATCGAGTCGCTCTGCCCGTGCGTCCAGTCATACATCGGGTAGAGGCACCACTCGCTCCCCGTGCGGTGGTGCGTGGCGTGCAGGATCCGATACATCACAGGGTCGCGCAGGTTCATATTGGGCGATGCCATGTCTATCCTGGCCCGAAGCGTCCGCTGACCGTTGTCGAACTCGCCAGCGCGCATCCGCTCGAACAGATCCAGGTTCTCCTCGACCGTCCTCTCGCGGTAGGGGCTGTCCCTCCCCGGCTCGGTGATGGTGCCGCGGTAGTCCTTGATCTCATCGGGCGTCAGGTCGCAGACATACGCAACACCCTTCCTCACGAGCTTGAGCGCGAATTCGTAGAGCTGCTCGAAGTAGTCGGACGCGTAGTACAGGCGGTCGCCCCAGTCGTAGCCCAACCAGCGGATGTCCTCCATTATCGAATCGACATACTCCGTCTCCTCGGCGAGAGGATTGGTGTCGTCGAAACGGAGATTGCACAACCCACCGTACTCGGCCGCGATGCTGAAGTTGAGATTGAACGCCTTGGCATGCCCGATGTGCAGATAGCCATTGGGCTCGGGCGGGAAGCGGGTGTGGACCTTCCCATCGTTCTTGCCGGCGCGTATGTCCTCTTCGATCGTCGCCCTCACGAAGTCGAGGGACGTGCCGGTCTCGGAAGCTGCCATCAGCGCTCTCCATCTTGCTGGATTACGGGCCGGTCGCCCGGTCCCGCGGAATCACCTGCCAGAAACGCATTCTAACCGCACCGCGGCGTTCCTTCAAGAGCGGTCACGGAGCGCCTACTTGGGGATCATGTTCTCGGGCATCTGCACCGTCACGACCTCACCCTTTGCGCACACCTCCCCCTCCGCCGAGATCGTGGTCGCCACGATGACCTTCCTGCCCTTTATCTCCTTCACACTGCCCCTCAACTCGAGCGGAACGCCAAGCGGTGTCGGCCTCAGGTAGTCGACGTGAAGCGATGCGGTAACGAAGCGGAACGCCGGCTCCGTGCTCATCTCCCTTCCCTCCGCCCTGTAGGAGGCCGCGGCCGCGGTGCCGGTGCTGTGACAGTCGATGAGCGACGCGATGAGACCGCCGTAGACGTACCCGGGGATGGCGATGTGGTACGGCTCCGGGACGAACGTGCACACCGCCTCGTCGCCGTCCCAATAGCTCTTGATCTGGTGGCCGTCCTGGTTGAGCCGCCCGCAGCCGTAGCAGTAGCTCACGTCGTCCGGGTAGTAATCCTGAAACGCCTTCTCCGCCATGCTGTTGTCCTTTCGATCGCCTGCGCTCCCCGCAGCCTCCGCCGGCCACCCGGCTCGCTCCGGCCGCCCGCTACCTGTAGTCCTCTCTCACAGGGTGGAAGACGTCGATAATGCGGCACCTCGTTATCGCCTTCCCGGAGTGCGGCACATCCGGCGCGATGACGGCGACGGTCCCGGGCGCCACGGTCCGCACTTCGTCCCCCACGCGCAGTTCGAGTTCCCCCTCGATGAGGTTCACTATCTGCTCGTGCGAATGGCTGTGCTCGGGCATCGACGCTCCTGGCTCTATCTCCCAGTACGCGACCGTCATGCTGTCAGAGTGCACGAATCGCGCTCTGAAGCCGGGAACGGGCTCTCTCTCCCGAACATCATGAAGCTCGAGAAACGACATGCTGCTCTCCTCGAGCGGCCCGGCACGCGGACACCCACCCGACGCACCGGAACCGCTTCGCTGTGCAGTGAGGCCCTACTCGTCCGCCCACTCCCTGAGCTCTCTCTTGATCTTCTCCTCTACCTTCCTGCCGACCTCCTCCCAGTCGCCCTCGCCCCGCTCGGACTCCTCGAGCCACTTCCGTATGCCCTTCCGGACCTTCTCCTCGACCTTGGTGCCGATCTCCTCCCACTCCTTCTCCTTACGGACGAGCACCTTCGCCTTCCTGCGGCAGCCGCGTCCCGCCCCGCCACCGAGGGTCACCATGGCCCCGAGAAGGAAGCCGAGGTCGTAGAGCGGGCCGACGTTGTTCGGCTCGTACATCCTGACGGTATCGGAGAAGAGCCCGATCACGAAAGTGATGATACAAATCAGCCCATGCCACAGGCCGTTCCAGAAGCCGGCGGATGCCGACTCGAATCTTGCCGTGCCGGCCGCGCACCCCGCGCAGACCAGAAGCAGGAGCGCCGCCGGAAGCGCCAGCATCCTCAAGCGTCGGACCTTCATACCACTCCTCCTCTCAATCCGGCCTCCACACTCGGAAGACCGGGACACCGGGACACGTCGTCCCCGCTAACCGGAAGCTCAGAACACGTCGTTCTCGGACAAGCCGCGTTCCTCCGCTCGCAGCGCCATCCACTCCCTGAGGTTCCTCGGGGGTTCGTCGACCTCACCCTCCGGACGTCTCTCCATCACCATTGCCTCGACAGGGCAGGCCGACATGCAGACTCCACAGCCAACGCAGCGCGCGTAGTCGACCACGCACACGTCGCCGTCCTTCGACAGCGCGCCGAACTGGCACCGTGTGATGCACGCGCCGCACCCGGTGCAGAGGTCTTCGTCGACGGACATTCTGAAGTCGGAGCGCGCGACCGCTGTCGGGACACCGAACTCAGCGACGCCCCTCATGATACTGCAGCAGCACGTGCAGCAGTTGCAGATGTAGTAGATCTGGTCGCGCTGATTCATGGTCGAATGCACCAGACCCTCGTCGGCCGCCCGCGAGAGTATCCGCTGTGCCTCGTCCCTGGAGATGGGTCTGGTCGCGTCGCTGTCGTCGAAGGCTCCCACCTGCGGCGACAGGATGAGGCAGTTCTCCACCGTGTGGTCGCACCCCTTGCCGACGAGTTTCTGCTGCACCCTGCAGATGCAGTCCCTGACGCCCCAGGACCGCGCCCCGTCCAGAAGCC